>NZ_SSNL01000012.1 GCF_007004735.1 Salinigranum halophilum | reverse complement strand
TCAGGATGCGTTTTTGAGTTCGTCGAGCGCGGCGGGGTTCTCGATACTCGACATATCGCCGAGTTCTTCGCCCTGGTAAATCGAGGAGATGGCGCGGCGGATGACCTTCCCCGACTGGGTTTTGGGGAACTCCGAGACGAACAGGATTTCGCGCGGGCGGAACGGCTTGCCGTGTTCGTCGCCGACGAGCGCCGACAACTCTGCGCGCAACTCGTCGCTCCCCTCGACTCCCTCTTCGAGCACGACGTACGCGACCACTGCGGTCCCCGTCGTGTCGTCGGGAACGCCCACAGCAGCGGCCTGGTTCACCCCCTCGTGTTCGGTCAGCACGCCTTCGATTTCGGCCGGGCCGACTTTTCGCCCCGCGACGTTGAGCGCGTCGTCGGCTCTGCCGTGGAGGAACCAGAAGCCGTCTTCGTCTTTCTGCGCCCAGTCGCCGTGGTCCCACACGTCGGGCCACGTCGACCAGTACTCTTCGAGGTACCGTTCATCGCCCGACCACAGCGATTTGGTGGTGGACGGACACGAGTCGCGCGCGACCAGGAAGCCGCGCTCGTGGGTGTCGGCGATGGATTCTCCAGAATCGTTCACGATGTCGATGTCCATGCCCAGGCCGGGCCCGCCGAGCGAAGTCGGCTTGAGCGGTTGGGTGGGCATCGGCATGAGGAAACAGCCGCAGATTTCGGTCCCGCCCGAGATGTTGATGATGGGCGCTTCCGACCCACCGACGTGCTCGTAGAACCACTGCCAGGACTCGGGGTCCCACGGCTCGCCGGTCGACCCGAGGAGGCGAATCGACGAGAGGTCGTGGGATTCGACCCACTCGTCGCCGTGCTTGCGAAGGGCGCGAATCGCGGTCGGAGAGATACCGAACGTCGTGAGTGAATGACGGTCGATCATCTCCCAGAATCTGTCTGGCTGGGGCTGGTCGGGCGCGCCCTCGTACATGAAGATAGTTCCTCCAAAGGTGTGGTTTCCAATCAACGTCCACGGCCCCATCATCCAGCCGATGTCCGACACCCAGAAGAAGCGGTCGGCGGGCTTGTGGTCGAAGCCGAAGTAGATCTCTTTGGCGCACTGCATCTGCACGCCCGCGTGGGTGTGGACGATTCCCTTGGGCTTGCCCGTGGTGCCCGACGAGTACAGCAGCATCGACTCCTGATTCGAGGGGAGCGATTTGGTGTCGTACGCGTCGTCTTGCGTCTCGACGGCGTCGGCGAACCACTCGTC
>NZ_SSNL01000011.1 GCF_007004735.1 Salinigranum halophilum | reverse complement strand
GAGCCACTGGCTCGAGACGAGTGAAGGACGAGTATGAGTGGAGGCGGCGAATCGGTGTTCCCAGGGGGTCGCCCACCCCAGTACTTGCCGACACGCAGGCGAGCTTAACTTCCGTGTTCGGGATGGGTACGGGTGTTACCTCGCCGCTCTGGCCGCCTTAATGCCGATCGACGGAGTCGAACCGTCGTGATATCCAATATCGGTGGGACCGAGCAGTTGATTTGTCAAATCGTGTGTATATCGTGCAATCCAGTTTGCGCCTGGACTCGTTCGTGTATCGAGTCTCAGTGCGTTCTGATGAACAACCAGTATGAGTATGGCTTGGTCTGTTAGTGCTCGCGGGCTGAACAACTCGTTGCCTCGTTGCGTACACCCCGAGTCTATCGAACTCGTCTTCTACGAGTGACCTCAATGACACCTCTTTTCCAGGTGGGTTTCGAGCTTAGATGCGTTCAGCTCTTACCCCGTGTGGCGTAGCTGCCCGGCAACTGCCCTCTCGGACAACCGGTACACCAGTGGCCACCACTCGTAGTTCCTCTCGTACTATACGAGCGTTCCCGTCAGGTGTCTTCACACCCCCAATAGATAGCAGCCGACCTGTCTCACGACGGTCTAAACCCAGCTCACGACCTCCTTTAATAGGCGAACAACCTCACCCTTGCCCGCTTCTGCACGGGCAGGATGGAGGGAACCGACATCGAGGTAGCAAGCCACCGGGTCGATATGTGCTCTTGCCGGTGACGACTCTGTTATCCCTAAGGTAGCTTTTCTGTCATCTACGGGTCCCATGAATGAACCTCGTAGGTTCGCTAGACCACGCTTTCGCGTCAGCGTTCCTCGTTAGGAAGAACACTGTCAGACATCCTTTTGCTCTTGCACTCTTCTGCGGGTTTCCGACCCGCGTGAGGATATCTTCGGGCGCGCTCGATATCTTTTCGAGCGCGTACCGCCCCAGTCAAACTGCCCGGCTACCGGTGTCCTCCTCCCGGAGTGAGAGTCGCAGTCACTGACGGGTAGTATTTCAGTGGTGTCTCGGTGGCTCGCTAGCGCGAGTACCTGTGTAACGACTCCTACCTATCCTGCACATCAGCGACCACGTCTCAGCGACAGCCTGCAGTAAAGCTCTATAGGGTCTTCGCTTCCCCTTGGGGGTCTCCAGACTCCGCACTGGAACGTACAGTTCACCGGGCCCAGCGTTGGGACAGCGACGCTCTCGTTGATCCATTCATGCAAGCCGCTACTGAAGCGGCAAGGTACTACGCTACCTTAAGAGGGTCATAGTTACCCCCGCCGTTGACGGGTCCTTCGTCCAGTTGTACCTGGTGTTCAGATACCCGCACTGGGCAGGATTCAGTGACCGTACGAGTCCTTGCGGATTTGCGGTCACCTATGTTGTTACTAGACAGTCGGAGCGTCCGAGTCACTGCGACCTGCCTCGTGAAAGGCAGGCATCCCTTATTGCGAACGTACGGGACTAAATTGCCGAATTCCCTAACGCCGGTTGCTCCCGACGGGCCTTGGCTTACGCTGCCAGAGCACCTGTGTCGGATCTCGGTACGGATGTTGTGCTCGTCTTTTCACGGGCTCTAGGTATCGCTCACTTGCGCTGTCTCGAGCTTCGCTCGCTTCGTGCCATTACGGCTTCCACGAGTTTCCTCGATTCGACCGGGCGAAGGCCCGGCTGAACGGTTCCCAAAGCGTCGACTTTGAGTGCACAACAGTTCAGGAATATTAACCTGATTCCCATTTGTGTGATTCGAGTTACGGTCACACTTAGGACCGACTAACCCTCGGCTGATTGGCAGTGCCGAGGAACCCTTGCTCTTCAGGCCGTCGGGGTTCACACCCGACTCTCGCTGCTACTGTGACCAGGATTTTCGTTTCCGTACGGTCCACACGAGTTCTCACCCGTGCTTCCACCCGGACGGAGCGCCAGTCTACAAGATTCCTCCTGGTGGAGGACTGGTAGGTCTCGGAAGTGGATTTGAGCCCCGATCATTTTCGACGCCTCGAACCTCGGCCGGTAAGCTGTTACGCTTTTCTTAGAGGGTAGCTGCTTCTAAGCTCACCTCCCGGCTGTTTAGGGCTCGAGACAATCTTCGGTCGCACTTAATCCACATTTGGGGTCCTTAGCCTACCTCTGGGTTGTCTCCCTCACGGTACCCAAGCTTACCCCGGAGTACCGGACTCCCAGCTTCTACGACGTATGCAAGTTCGGAGTTCGACAGGGAGGCCGACTCCTCTCGGAGGCGGGTCTCCCAATCGGTCGCTCTACCTCGCATACTATCTCTGCTGAGGTCATGCTTCGACATGTTTCGACTGGAACCAGCTGTTGCCGAGTTCGATGGGCCTTTCACCCCTACGCGCGGGTCACGGGAGGGTATTGTAGGACACCAACCCTAGCGGGCCTCCACGTGGCTTTCGCCACGCTTCGCCCTGCCCCCGCGTAGATCACTCGGTTTCGGGTCGCACCCGTCTGACTCCCCGCGCTTGAACACGGTGGCCCTGGCCTCGAAGAGGCTGCGGCCGTATCGGTTTCCCTACGCCTTCCACGATGCTCGTGTTAGACTTGCCAGACAAGTGCACTCCCTGGTTCGTTTTTCAAAACGTACGACGGGACATCGGCTCCTCTCGAGTCCTACTGGACGCTCGCGCGTCGGTCGTTCGTCGAGAGGCCTTGTATGCCTCGTCGTTCCATCACTGACTGATTTCAGGCCCTATTGCACCGCCCTTCTCGGGGTGCTTTTCAGCGTTCGCTCACGCTACTTGTTCGCTATCGGTCTCGAGGAGTGTTTAGTCTTCCCAGTTGATGCCTGGGACCTTCACAAGGGATATCCAACCCCTGCTACTCTGGAGCTGACGCACATCGTACTGATCTGTCTTACGGGGCTTTCACCCTGTGTCGCGCTCCGTTCCAGGAGACTTCAGACAGATGGTCGGATGATGAGAGTCAGTCCGGACACCACATGTCCCGTGAGGGATTCGGTTTGGACTGTGTCGCGTTCACTCGCCGTTAGTAACGACATCGCGGTTGCGTTCTTTTCCTGTTCCTACTAAGATGTTTCAATTCGGAACGTTCCCCATTGCGCGCGGCAATTGCGGTGAGGATTCCTATTCGGAGATCTCTGGTTCTTTGCCTCCGTGCGGCTTCCCAGAGCTTTTCGCAGCTTGGCACGTCCTTCATCGGCTCTCGAGCCGAGCCATTCACCAGCCAGTACAGTAGCCAGTAATGCTGTGTTGTTGTGGGCGCACTATGACTCGATTCGCTGAACGAGTCCAGTGGACGCCTGGATTGCACGTACACACGATTTCATCACGCTCCTTGTGACGCAAGGCGCGTTCAACCCTTCCCAACCACGCTTTCGCGGGATGGTGCATCGGTTTTGCTTCGGGACTCATCGTATCGCCCTCTCCCACTTAAGGGGAGTGGTTCGTGTCGACGAGTCCCTGACATTGACCTACTGGGAGTCGAACCCACCTCTCACGGGGAGAGGTCTCGCCACCGAGTGGTAGGTCTCGTTAGCCCTGGTAGTTCTTAGGTGCCCGGTCGGCACGGTGTGTGACTGGCGGTGTCTTGCGATGAGTGAAAGTGGGCTTCCCGTACAGGGAAGTCCCGTTCGTTAGGAGGTGATCCAGCCGCAGATTCCCCTACGGCTACCTTGTTACGACTTAAGCCCCCTTGCGGAGCCCAGATTCGACCTGGGAGCCAGGCCTCATCCGGACCCCACTCGGGTGCTTTGACGGGCGGTGTGTGCAAGGAGCAGGGACGTATTCACCGCGCTCTGCTGAAACGCGATTACTACCGAATCCAGCTTCATGTGGGCGAGTTTCAGCCCACAATCCGAACTACGACCAAGTTTCGGAGATTACCGTCCTCTCTCGAGGTTGGAACCCATTGTCTTGACCATTGTAGCCCGCGTGTAGCCCAGCTCATTCGGGGCATACTGACCTACCGTTGCCCGTTCCTTCCTCCGCTTTAGCAGCGGCAGTCCTCTTAATGTACCCATCCAGGAAACCTGATGCTGGCAATTAAGAGTGCGGGTCTCGCTCGTTGCCTGACTTAACAGGACGCCTCACGGTACGAGCTGACGGCGGCCATGCACCTCCTCTCTACAGCGTCGTGACAAGGTCATCAACCTGGTCGTCATCACTGTAGTCGGAGCTGGTGAGATGTCCGGCGTTGAGTCCAATTAAACCGCAGGCTCCTCCGGTTGTAGTGCTCCCCCGCCAATTCCTTTAAGTTTCATCCTTGCGGACGTACTTCCCAGGCGGCCAGTTTCTCGGCTTCCCTACGGCACAGCGCAGGCTCGTAGCCTGCGCCACACCTAACTGGCATCGTTTACGGCTGGGACTACCCGGGTATCTAATCCGGTTCGAGACCCCAGCTTTCGTCCCTCACTGTCGGATCCGTCTTCTCGAGGTGCTTTCGCCATCGGTGGTCCGTCCAGGATTACAGGATTTCACTCCTACCCCGGACGTACCCCTCGAGCCTTCCGGTCCCAAGCCACGCAGTTTCCGCCGGACGCCCACTAGTTGAGCTAGTGGATTTCCCGACGGACTTGCGTGGCCAGCTACGGACGCTTTAGGCCCAATAACAGCGGTCATCACTCGAGCTGCCGGTATTACCGCGGCGGCTGGCACCGGTCTTGCCCAGCTCTTGTTCCTGAACCTCCCTACGGTTCAGAAAAGCGAGGGCTAGTATGCCCTCGCACTCGGGGTCCCCTTATCGCACTGGCGTGCAGTGTAAAGGTTTCGCGCCTGCTGCGCCCCGTAGGGCCCGGAATCTTGTCTCAGATTCCGTCTCCGGGCTCTTGCTCTCACAACCCGTACTGATTATCGGCACGGTGGGCCGTTACCCCACCGTCTACCTAATCAGCCGCAGCCACATCCTGTGGCGCCGGAGCGTTTCGGCCACTCTGCATTCCAGCATGAGTGTCGTATGGACTATTAGCCTCAGTTTCCCGAGGTTATTGTCCTCCACAGGGTAGTTTGGCCACGTGTTACGGAGCTTTTCGCTACGTTAGACGTACAACTAGCATGGCTAAATCGGACCCCGATAGCAATGACCTCCGGCAGGATCAACCGGAATGTTCCCTCTTCCGTTTGGGGGCGAAAGAGGGGGGTGGCGGGATTTGTGTCTGTGAAGACACGAATCACCGTTCATTGCAAGGTCCGTCCAGTGACACACCGGGTCGACCGGGTGTCACCGAACTACCAGGGCTAACATCAGATTCCGTCTTACGGCGGACCGCAGGGGGGGAATCCTCACGTATCGTTTCGGACCTGAACCAACGTGAGTCG
>NZ_SSNL01000010.1 GCF_007004735.1 Salinigranum halophilum | reverse complement strand
AATCTGCGCCGGCCCACTGGATATATACCCCTTTTCCCGGATTCGCTGACAGTTAGCGGCTGTTCTGCGGGGTGGTCGCGGTGACCCGGAACGGCTTCGTCCGGGCCAGCGAACTCTACGAAGTTCGAACTCGTTCACGGAAGTACACGTGCGATAGCTGTAGCGTTCGCATCGTCGAGCGGAACCCACCACGCACAGACCTCTGTCCGGTCTGTCGAACTGGCGGTGACTCCTCGAACTCCCCTCCTGTCTCCGATGTTCGGGGTGACTTCCTGTGACCTCGACACGTGGTCAGATTCACGTCGAGTACGGCTGTCGCAGCTGCAACGAGTGGTGTCTCGTTCCTCACTCCGAGGACCACGCAAAGTACCACGAGTGTCACGCGTGCTTCCGAGTCCCCGATCTCCATCGCGAGCGCGTAGACTACCGTCTCACCTCGCTTCTGTGGCTCTATCGAATCGCCACCAGCGGTTCAACCGGTCGCGTCGTTCCCTCCTCTCCCCCCTCCCGTGAACGGCGGTCGCGACAGCGTGACCGAGCAGCGACGCAACGGACTCGGCCCGGAATGGCCGAGCGAAGCGAGGCCACATGCCCGGTAAGCCGTACCGTCGCTGCGAGGGATTCAACGTATAGGGGTAGCGATGACTGACGGCGCTCCCCTAACCCTCCAACACACTGGAGAGGGTTACGAGTACGTCCGTTGTCGCGCGAACGGTGACGACTCGACAGTCTACATCCACCGGCTTCTGTTCGTCGCGGAGTACGGCCTCGACCAGCTCCCTGCTGGGTGGCACGTTCACCACGAACTCTCGATTCCGTGGCTCAACCTCCCGTCGAATCTCTCTGCGGTCGATCCTGACGACCACGGTCGTCATCACCTCCAGGACGAACCTCTCTCTGCTGACGGTGGTCGCTGTGAGTAGTTCCGACCCTTCTGTTTCTGGTGCGGACGACACACCGAGCAACCGGCCTGACTCTCGGCCTTCCAAGGAGACTAACTCTGTAACCGGCGATGAAGCCGATTCAACCGATTACGAAGAACTCGTTCACGAGCGCGTCATCGAGTTCATGACTGAGTATCCTGAGCTGGCCGATCTTCCCCTCTCTCGCACGCACGGGCGCAAGCTCCGGCGTATCGTTACCGATGCAGAATGGCGTGACGAGTGGGTGGAACCTGTCACTCCTTCGGAAAAGGCGTTCAAAGTCACTGAACTCGAACGCCGAGAAGCTGCTACGTGGACGGACGCCCTTTCGGCGTTCCTGACCGCGCACACGCGATACAAAGGCCTCCTCGCCCGCTTCTCGAACAACGACGGCGACACGTTCGAGATTCCGCTCGTCGACGCCTGGGGAGAAGAGTACGCTCGCAAGTCCTACGCGCGAGCGATGGCACTCCAGCGTCAGATGGCCGGTGGTGAGCGTCCCTCTGGTGGAGAAGCCGTCGCTGCATGGTCGAATCCTGCTACTGGGATGCTCACATTCACCGGTTCCTCGGTCCCTTCCGGAACTCGCCTTTCGCCTGTCGAACACTTCGACGCGCTCCACGACTCGTTTTCGTACGATGGCGTCCGCGATACTCTCCGGAACACGATGGAGTATCATCTCGGTCTTGACTCTGATGAGTGGGGCTACTGGCTCCAGACGGAACCCCATGGAATGGGTGACGCTTCGAGTTCGGACACCGAACCTGGTCTGAATGCGTGCTATACCCACCTCCACGTTGGAATCTACTTCGACGCCGACGGCCTCGACCTCCACGACGTTGGTTCGGAATTAGAGCGCGTCATCGACAAACACGTGGATGTGTGCGAATACGCCTCGTTCGACGCGCACGACTACACCGCGATAGACGACTACGTAGAGGACTCAAACGGCTGTATCTCGTTAAACGCCGACGTGTCGAACATGGGTTCGTACCTCGCGACGTACATGGGTGGCTACACCGAGGAACTGCTGGAGAAACCTATCGAGTACCTCGCGTGGGGAGCGGTCTACTGGTCAGCTGCTCGTCGACGAACCTCTCGGTCCAGAGTCCTCACGATGGCGATTCAAGCCGACGCGTGCCAGCAGTGCGCCGAACACCCTGAAACAAAACAGACCGACGACCACGGAGATCGCGTCGAGTGGAACGATGGTCGCGGCCTCGATGTCGTCTGTCCTTGCTGCGGCTCGGGGTGGGGTATTGACCAATCCCGACTATCTGAACCCATCTCTAACGACGAACTCTCTGAAGCTCTCGACACTGATGGCGGCCGTGATGGTCCACTCTCACTCTCTCAGCTCTGGTCGTCTGCTACTGAGGCTGCCTCTTTCGGTGAGTCGACGACCCGTGCTCGCATCCGAAGCGACGTCTCCTCGTGGCTTCACGAACATCCCGACGCCACGCCCTCGGTTCCTCGACTCCTAGGAGAGCTCCGAATCGACCCTGTTCACGCTCACATCGTCACTGACGTACTCGACGGGCAGAAACCTACACCAGAGTCCTTCCAGCGAATCCTCCCTCAGAATGAGTGGGAGTTGGAGGCTATCGTCGACCGCGATGGTGAGGAACACCAACCATCTGGTGGCGGAATCGACATGGTGAGCCTTCATCTGCCGGTTCGACACCTCCTCCAAGAAACACGACTTCAGCACTCACTCAAGAGTGGTGAGGTGTGGCGATGTTCTGAGTGCAATGTGGCTCTTCACAATGCCGAGTCGATGGCTCGCCACTTCGCGTTCGAACACGGTGCAGATCGCCCCGAGTCTGCTGACTCACTCCTCATTGTAGAGGACTACCACGACCGGCAGCGCGAGTGTATGAAGCACCCAGCTGCTGACTAAGACAGCGGTAGGCTGCGTCCGACTGAGCGGGGCGAATAGCGTGAGCGCCGCGAATCTGGTTAGGCTGGTCACTGGTCCGCTGTCTGTCGGTTTTCACTTTCACAGAGGCGGATGTGACTCTCTAGTCATCTCGGCCTAGTAATGAATCTGCAATGGCATCCAAAGAAGTGCCGTCGTTCGACGACCTGACTCCGGTCAACACCTCGGACGACACCGAAGACGACGTTCCAGTTGTTAAACTCGAACCCGGCGACTCTATCGTTGCTGAGGTTCGCCACATCGAGCGCAACGTCGGGAAGTGGAAGAACTCGGTTCTCCATCTGACCCGGAACGGCGAACCCTGCAAGATGTGGTCGAACGCGACAATCGACCGCGCGCTCAGCGCAGCTGACGTTGGCCCCGGTGACACCATCGGGATTCGGAAAGGAGACGACTCCTACACCTACGAGACGGACGAGGGCGAAGAGCGCGAAGCGTTCGACTTCGAGGTCAGGTGCCTCTGATGGCGTACTCCTCGAAGGCGAACTCGATGCTGTCGGATTACGCCAACATCCGAACACTGCCGGCGATGCTGTCGGTCGTGTTCGTCATCGCTGGTCTCTACCAGTTCGGCGGCATCTCCGACGTGACGCTCACCTGGCTCGGTGGAAGCGGTGGCTACACGCTCACCGCCGAACACGCAACGCTCGCCTCCGCACTCGTGTACGCTGCGGCGTTCATGAGTTCGGAGACGAAACGCTTCGAGCACTACGAGACGTGGGAGCAGATCGCGATTGCTGCCGGCCCGCTCGTCATCGTCGGAGACCAGTACGTGACCGAGATTCACGACTTCCTGGTCTCGCTCGGTGACCCGCTCGGGATGCAGCTCGCGTTCTTCATCACCGTACTCTCGTGGGGCGTCGCGGTTCGCTGAGGTCCTACCATGACCGATTTTTCACAGGAGGCTAAGGACCGATGAGCGCACGCACTCGCCTGCTCTCCATCGGCTCCGTCTCCTCCGCTGTCATCGGTGGTTCGCTGCTCCATCCACTCGTTACAGGCGCGACCTCCTCGACGACGCACCAAGGCGCACCTATCGGTGTCGGTCTCGTACCGGCTGCGGCTGCCTTCATCGCGCTCGCCGTGCTGCTCGGCCTCGTCGCCTACGCCCCGTCGACGGTTGCGCGGCTCGCCCGCTCGACCGGTTCGACGGCGCGACACCTCGCACCTCGACCTTCGTCGGTACTCACTGTCGCTTCTGCCCTACTGCTCGTCTCCGCTGCTGCTGGCGGGGGCTTCCTCGGACCGCAGGCCCAGAGCGCCCATGATGACCTGAGTCCGACCCAAGAGGCTGAGGCTATCGCCTGCGGTGGCGTCTGCATCGCGACCGGCGTCGGCATCGCTGTCGGCTTCGGCGCGGGATACGTCGCGACTAACTACTTCAGCGGGAACGACGAGGCCGCGACGTACAACGCGACCGCCGACGCGACTGAGACGCACATCGACCTCTCGACACACGCTGACTCGCTGCGTGGCGCAAGCCACACCGTCAACGCGATACAGTCGAATCAGGTGAACGACGGTTCCCAGTCCGTCGCGCTCGCCAAAGCGAAGGCGACGCTCATCGAGGAGTTCCAAAACGGAACCTCCGAGCAGAACGCGACCGACGCGGCGAACGCCACCATCGACGAATACTATGCGACGATGGAGGAGAACGTTCTTCAGCACAAGAACGACATCAACCGGAAGGCGGCGCACCTCGACGACCAGTACCGCTCGCAGGGGTCCCTCGGCCAACACTTCCTGTACGTCACGCAGTCGAGTGGCGGCGGTCACTCGTACGACACCGACTCGACGAATCTCGCGACCGGCGAGATGACGCTGCGGAACGGTGAGACGCACAACGTCACATCGGTTATCCTCTACACTGGCAACTCCCCCGACCACCTCCTCTTTGACTGGACGGGGGAGGCGTCCAACTTCGACGTCAATGTCGAGAAGACGACGGCTGTCAACGGGCGGAAGCTCAAGTACGAAGGCTACGACGGCGATGGAGTCCTATTTAACATGGAGAACACCTCGCAGGTGTTCTCCGACATCGACACGAACGCAAATCAAGCGCAAGCCAGCATCTCCGTCCTCGCGACGGATATGTACGCGAATTCGAACAGTTCGGACTTCAACCTGACCGACTACGTGGACCCGACGACGCTCTACCAAGAGATGTCGACGGACTACAACACCACCGGATACGCCGGATACGGGGCGGCACAGGCTGCCCTCATGGGCTACAACACAACGCTGAACCACTCGTTCGTCATCAACGAGAACGGGACCCTCCACAACGGAACGCTGTTCACTTCGTGGGAACCCGCAAAGACGAACGGCACGTTCGAGACGGGCGTCGAGTACGACCCGGCCAACGCTTCTGTTCCGGTCTTCGTCGCGAAGAACGACGAGATGGTCACACTGCAAGAGCCGTTCACCATCACCGAGATGGTAAACGTCCGAACTGGTGAGTCTGTCAACAACACGACGCTGGAGAACTACAACCGCCAAACGACGGACAACGTCACACTGACGCAGGAACAGCTCGACCAGCTGCTCTCCATCTCTCAAGAGGTGGACGACGCACAGGTCGCTGCGGCGGGCGGCTCTGGGAATACCCAGACTATCCTGCTCGCTGTCGCTGGCCTCGCTGCGGGCCTCTTGCTCATGCGGAGGGAACAGGACTGATGTTCTACGGACTCCTCGCGGGGCTGCTACCGATTCGACTCGTCGCACTCGTCGTGCTGGTCGCTGTCGGTCTACAGTTCGGAGGAGTCGACATTATAGGCTTCCTCACGGTGGAACTCGTCGATCCGCTCCTCAGCTGGTTGGCTCAGGAGTTCTCCAGTAACCTCTGGCCCTGGTGAACTCCCTTCTCAGTCCCGCGTCGGACCGGTAGCGTACCGGAGAGTTCGACTCTCTCGCGGGATTCTCCGATGGACATTGAAATGACAACCATCACGAAACTGATGCTCGTACTGACCGTGCTGCTCGCAGGAGTCACGGGACTCGTCGAGATCGGCTCGGCGCAAGAGACACCGACACCGACCAACACCTCGACTCCAACCGCGACCTCAACCCCGACAGCTACCTCGACCGCAGCCTCGACGGCCACCACGACCTCGACTCCGGTCACCGACAACTCGACGGCTACGCTCGTCATCGGTCCGTTAGCGAAGATGACGAAGTGGCAGTATCGAGACGGTGAGTTCACGCTGTGGATCGAGTCGAAGGCTCCGACGCTCCTCACCATCTCCGAGGCACCAGATACCTCCCGGGAATCCGGGAATGGTCGGCTGAGTCGGCAGAACCTCGCTCGCGGAAAGAACGTCGTTCGGTTCTCCACTGAACGCACCGGCTCGACCATCGTCCTCACGACGCCCGGCTCGATTCGGAACGGAGAGTACGCTTACATCTCGCCCGACGGCGGCAGTGGGTCGTTCCTCTCCGGGCCTCCTCGCCCAGCTGACGTTCGGGACGGTGCTATCGGCGCATCTATCGGGACCGCACTCGCGGCGCTCATCGTCATCGTTCGCCGTCGGTTCGGCCTCCACCGTGGGATGGTGAGACAGGCATGAGCGAGTCGACTAACGACGCCGAACGCGTCGACGGCGACTCTTCCGAAGAGTCGAACGAACCGGACGTGACAGCCTCCTCCAGAACGGTTGCCGCTGACGACTCTCGCGGGCGACTCGTCCAGTGGCTCGTCTGGCTCATCAGAAACGGCCACTTCCTCGCGGGCGCTGTCATCTTCTTCGGCAGCGCTGCGGTGCTACTCTTCGGTATCGAACTCCCTCGCTCGGTGAAAATCATCGGCGGGACAGCACTCCTCGCGGCTATCCTCATCGGTCGACCGACTGGTGTGAAAGCCGTCGAACTGATGGGTGGCCCCGAACTGATGTGGCTCGTCGACGTCGATCTCCTCGACCGCGACGGCGCGGGTGTCTACAGCTGTCCGACTCCGCGCTGGAACGACGAGTGGAAGGTGACGAAAGACTCGCTCTGGTGGGCGACACCGAACCTCGCGTTCGGGAAGAACGTCGACCTCCAGGAGCGCACGGTCGAAGGCACCTGGCCGGGCTCGCTTCCTGAACCAGTTCTCATGCGGGCGCTGGTGTTCCTCCAGTACAACCGGAACCAGCTGGAGAACAAGGCGAAGAGAGGCGAAGCCATCGAGATGAACGCGTTCGCGATGATTCGCTCTGCGGTCATGCGAACCACGCGCTCGGTGGTTCGCACGTTCGAGGAGGGAACCCTGCCCGACGACGGGGTGGCGTTCCGCGAAGAGGTCGACCAGGTGCTCGCGGAGTACAACCTCGAAGAAACTGACCTGTTCGAGGAGACAGACGACTACGGCCTCGACCTCGACGGTGATGACTCTCCCTCGTTCGACTTCACGGCGACGACTCCCTCCGAGGCGGTGAACGCCGATGATTGATAGCTGCAACTCACGTCAAAGGGTGCCTCAAAAGAGAAGCCACCCGAGGTGGGGAGAGGGGGGAGTATCTCGGGTGGCGCCTCACCAAATCCGCATGACTCCAGATACTTCAAAATTGTCAAATGTGGTTAATATCTCATTCATAACTTGCTCAATTTACTCGGACGCATTGACTCGGATAGATACTGGTGGTGAATACCGATGACTGATGAACGACTCCTGACGGCGGCGAAACTGTACGAACAGGTCACGGGGCGGCTCGACGGAGACGACCGGCTCCTCGATCACGCGGGACTCCCGCTCGACGAGCGAACGCACTCGAACCTCTCGTTTCTGAACTCGCCCGGTCTACTCGAGGGCGACACCTTCGCCTCGACTTCGCTCGGTCAGCTCTGTGATTCGGCGTTCCGAACGAAGGCGGCCACCGAGGCGGTCCAGAACCAACACCACACCGCGCTGTCGTACCTCGTCGGTGTGACCGAGCAGGAACTCGACGCTTCCTCGCTTCGGCTCCCGCTGCTTCTCCTGGACGCGCTCGAAAACGACGGCGCGCTTACGACCATCACGGGCGCGGGGAACCCGAACACCGGGAAGAGTAACACGATGTTCCTCCTGGCGGACCTCGCCCGCGTCCACTGGGACGACCTCATCGTTCTCTCGAACGTCTCCAGCTGGGACGGTACGGATATTCTGGTTCAATCGATGCACGATCTCCTCGTCGAACTCTGTCGGCATCGCGAGACACCGAAGTTCGTCGTTATCGACGAGGCCTCGACGCACTTCGACGCGCGGACCAATCGTCGTGAAGTGGCGACGCAGTGGACACCTGCGCTGAAACGCTTCTCGAAGCTCGGTGTCGTTGCGAACGGTGTGATTGGTCACACCGGAAAGGACCTTCATCCCGAACAAAAGCGACTGACTACGTTACCGTTCTTCAAAGAAGAGCAGACTGCTGTGGATTTCTATTCGGAGTGGCCTGCTGATTCTGATCGGCCTACTGGACGACGGTTTGGTGGGTCTCTAATAAACATTGAAAAATCGTACACGAAGTACGATCCTGATGATGCTTCTCCTTGGGAATGGAATCTTTGCGCAGACGCGTTCGGTTCTGCCTTCGAAGCCTGGGACCAGTTCCTAGCTAAATTACTTAGCATCGGTCCCGATGAATGATTATTCAGTAACTAAGAACGCCATCAAGGATAGCTATCTCAGATATAGTCCTGCTGACTCTTTGATTGTACCACCCTCCGGCGAGAGTTCTATTTCGACTGTTGAAGTCTCCCCGTGAGCTCGGTCGTGCCGAAACTCTAGTTGAATCTCTTGCCTCTTGCCGGAGTCGACTACTATTTTATCCTCTAACGTATTCTCGTGCTCTTCGCGAGTTCGAACGTTCCGTGCTACCACCTTCTCAGGTAGTTTGATAAGTAAGTCCATTTCTAACTGGGTCGGCCCCTGATTAGAAATTCCAATCATCATAGGAGTCCGCTGTTCGGAATAGTCCTGATAGACTTTGACCGTTTCTGGTCTCACGGTCACTGAGAGGTGTCTAGACAGCCGAAACGTTGGCAACCCGACCGTCCAGAAGGCACCTCCCACCATTATTGTAGGTAAGATAGGTAGCGCTACGTTTAAATATTTGGCCAATATGCGGCACGCGGAAGCCGTGCATGATTCATTGATTAGAGCTCCTATGAAATTTGGTGGTGTGGTCACTATTATATGAATAATCAAATAAACGAAAAATATCGAGACGGAGAACAGAGTTTTTCTGGAAATACTTCGGAGTGAATCCAAATGCGGAGATTGTATCTCGGAGAGCTGATTGAACGCGTAATACGTATTAAGCAATACCAAATGAATTGTCACTAATATGGTAAATGTGATTGCGACATATTCATTCACGTACTGGTTGCTCTCTGAAACTCCCACGACACCCAAAATAACCACGATGATGGAGAGGAGATACTGGACTTCAAATTGAATATCTCGATCCATCACGCGTCAACATAGTACTCTTCATATAATTCAGACAGGAATTCAAAGCCCTCTTCAACAACCCCGACCCCAGAAAGTTGGCCTTTCTTTTCAACGCTAACTCGACCATAGTCGTCTGTATATCCGATATTGAATGCGAAGTCTGTTCCTTTGTACTCAAACTCTCCTTTAATTCGTGATATTCGACCATCTTGGGACTCCGTAAGCTCTATGACCTGATCATTTTCCCAGATATCATCCCAACCTTCCAAATTTGCTCGTCTTAACTCACCGGTCATCAATTTGATTTTCACTTCATCAATGTATAACAGACTAGGACCGTCCGACTCTGTGAATTCCGACATATCCTTCTGTTCTTTGATTTCACGTAGGGACGATCGAAGATCGGACACGAATTCACGTACGATTTGATTCGCATCATCCGAATCATCCAAGTCGTCAAGTGTTACTGGTTCTAGTTTAAATCCGAGAGATTCGAATGAGCTGCGCAGCTCACCAACTTTTCCGTAATTATCTCCAGAGATGTATAAATGCTCATTTTCTAAATCAATTTCAAATCCAAAATCGTATGTCCGCTTTAGTGATCGCAGCCTTCGAAGTGCGTCCAATCGGAAAGTTTCAGTTGCAGTCCAGTAAATCCCTGATATCTTTTCCTGATTTGCTTCTTCAACAGTGAATCCACCCTCTTTGAGCCCGTCTTCTGTTAGTGTGGCTTCATCGATGAGTAATTTCTGTTTAATCTCTTCATGCTTCGGCTGGTCTGTCATCAGCTCAATATCATCTATTTTTAGAACATAGTGACCTAATGGTGCCTTCTCTCTTCTAATTTGTGAAAATCGCTGCTTCAGGTCCTTGAATTGGCTGTCTGTCCATGAAGTGGACAAAAGACCATTAATTAACTCATCTTTTTTCCTTGACGTGATTGAAATGTCTGGTCGTTCTTCTATGATTTCACGTATCTCGCTAATCGGAAAGTCCTCACTCCTCAAAATATTCTCAATCTTCTCTTTGTCAGCACTCATACACCAGTCGAGCCACTGGTGGTATAATAACTCTTGGGACGGCCTTAATGTCTCAATTCTAATCGAACCATTGATTCAGTGCCTCATATCTCCAGCTGATCTATTAAGACTCTACCCAGCCACCCACCCGACCCCCTCTATGGGGTGAGGGTGGGTGGGCACGGTGGAGTATAAAAAATCAGTTTTCATCGTCGGATATTTGTTTCCGAAGTAGTGCCATTGCTCTCCGCTTTTCTTCAGTAGAAAGGGCCTCAAATTCATGAGTCATAACGCTATCCAGTTTCCTGTTAAACTCTCTTGCTAATTCTACGTTTATTTGCTCACTCATCTCGTTTCTGATAGATGATTCCGAAAGGTCATCGACTTTCTTGTTCAGTTCATTCAACCCATACATGATATCAGCGATGTTCTGTTGTATCGGATCATCACTCGTTGTTAAAGATTGAAGTTGCGCAGATCGGGAGATGGGATTATCTGATTTAGATTTTCCATCGTCTATATTCCTGATGTAATCTTGGATTTCTCTAGAGGCGCGTTTAGCTTCATCAACATCAAATCCATATTTTATTGTCCGAAAGTCAGCGAGGTCAAACGGGATTGACTGTGATGATTTGATTAACTGTATGTATGGCTTTCCGGTCGCATGCCGGACCGCCAGTTCATAGAATACATTCGCATTATGTTCACTCAAATCAGCGATTACCAAGTCACTATCCACTACTCTCTGAATGACCTGACTCGTTATACTGCCGGAATTGGTTATTTTATCGGCCCTAATTGTTTCATAGCCGAATTCATCGACTGCTTCCTCAACGATATGTTCGATAAATTTGTCAGAGTTCTCACGTGTGTCGCTCTCTTCCGAACCAATTGGACAAATTACAAAACACTCTTTTTTGTCAGTCATAATGGCCTATTCGCCCCACAGTTGTTTAAATTTGCTTTCGATTAGAAAATATAGATTTCTTTGTCTATCCGTACCGAACAGACCAGTTCGGGAGATACCGCGCGTCACAATTCCCATCGAGATACGCAATGCCCATCGAAGTAATCTCGTACATATCCGAGTCCTCGACGATCGGCGCAATCAACTCTCGATTCACCAGCTGCTCACATCGCTGTCGGATGTACCCCTCGTCGACACCAAGCTGCTGAAACCTCGAATCTGAGGCCATCGTACTCGGTGACGCCCACGATTCCTCGTTTAGATGCTCCAGGACACGCTCGTCGACGGGATACATCCACGGCCCCATCCGTCTCACCGTCATTACTCAGGCTCCATTTTGACCTTCGGCTTCGGAACTCGTCGATTCTTCAGATGCCTCTACGTCGTTCGTTTCTGCGGCATTGTACTCACCTCGGAGGTATGCTCGACCGTCCTCAGTGATCGTGTAGACTCCCCTGCCGACAGACTGCAGTAACCCGTGTTCGGCTAACTTCTTACAGCGTCTCCCGACGTGCTGCGAGGTGTAGTGGATTCGCCTGTCGTCTGCGATGTCTGAAGGTGCCATGTACTGATTGTCTTCCTCGGCCAGCAGCTCCAGAATCCGGTCATCGAGAAGAACCATCCACTTCCCGGATTTTCTCATACCCCGCATCTGTTCTACCAGTGCATATCATACAGGATGAAGTGACTTTGAGTTTCTGCAGAACATATATGTTCTAGTAGAATCCAGAGGTTGTTACACAACATGACTGACCGACGCCGGGTCGACCCTCGGGACCTCTCCCCTCGCGATGCTCGCGACCGATACCTTCGTCGACGAAGAACTGACTCCACCGAGGAATCCATCTCGGGCTGGTACTACCGGCTCAAACTCTTCGCGGAGTGGTGCGATTCGGTCGGAATCGAGCGCGTGGGAGAACTGCGCGGGTACGACCTCGACGAGTATTACGAACTCCGCAGTTCGGAGATCGCGCCGGCTACACTCGAGGGCGAGATGTGGGCGCTCAAGATGTTCTGCCGGTTCCTCGAAGACATCGAGGCGGTGGACGATGGCCTCGCGAAGAAGGTCCGCATCCCTGACCTCGACCCCGAGGACCGTTCGAACGACACCGCGCTGTCGACTCCGGCGGCACTCGCGCTCGTCGACTACTACCGGAACGACGGACGGGCGACGGCGACGCGCGCTCACGTCTTCATCGAACTCGCGTGGTTCGTCGGGGCGCGCCAGAGTGGTATTCGCGCGCTCGACGTGCGCGACTTCCACCCCGAGAACGATTATCTGGAGTTCCGACACCGCCCGGAGTCGGGTACTGGCCTGAAGAACAAACGAGACGGGGAACGGTCAGTCGCGATTCCCCCAGAGAGCAGTTCGGCTATCGCGCGGTACATCCGAGAGAATCGGTACGACGTCCGCGACGACCACGGGCGTCAACCGCTCCTCGCGAGTATGAAGGGACGGCCCGGCACGAACACCGTCCGCTGCTGGAGCTACCTCGCGACTGAACCCTGTCTTCACGGTGAGTGCCCGCACGGGAAGGAACGGGAGACCTGCGAGTGGGCGGAGTACGCTCACGCGAGTAAGTGTCCCTCGTCTCGCTCTCCGCACCAGATTCGAACCGGCTCGATCACCTGGCAACTGAACCAGGGCGTCCCGCCCGAGGTCGTGGCCGAGCGCGTGAACGCGTCGGTGAAGACGATCAAGCAGCACTACGACACGGCGACGGTCGAACAGCGTCGACAGCGCCAACTGGAGTACATGGAACGGCGGCGGCACCACCTGGACAAACTCGATTTCGGTTCCACGGAGGACGATTCTGATGAGTAACGAGATTCGACAGTCTGAACCCGCTCACGGGTCTTCCGATTCGGTTAGATTCAATCTGCGCCGGCCCA
>NZ_SSNL01000009.1 GCF_007004735.1 Salinigranum halophilum | reverse complement strand
AAGGCGTTGAGCCACGACTCCGCGGTCGGCAGTCGTGTGTTTGAGAACGTATTTGAGAACGAAGAAGTTCGTCGTTTTATCTCACGAAAGATACGTTCGACGCTGTTGCGATTTCCATGGCGGTTCACACGAAATCGGAGGCCGAGTCGGTTGAGCGCGGCTTTCAAATGAGCCGCAGCATCGATCAAGAATGTGACGTCGGTGAGCTGCTGTTTCTCGCGAAGCTCACGGAGAAACAGCACGGTGAGTTGCGTTGTACACGTCTGAAACAGCCGCATGTGGAGGAATTTGTTCGTGTCGGGGTCGACCGCAGCGTACAGCCAGTGGCGCTGGCCGTTGACGCGAATCACGGTTTCGTCAACCGCGATTTGATTCGGACTCACATCGCTGTCGGGCTGTAGATCGGCTTTCTGCACCCAGTCGTGAATGGCGGTTCGACTTCGCTTGACACCCAACCTCTCAAGATACTGTTTGGTATTCGAGAGCGACAATCCTGCAAGATGGAGTTGAATACCCACTTGAATCGCGAACTCGGGTGTCCGCTGTCGCTCCACAAATTCCAAGTCAATCCATTCGGTATGTTCGCTGAGGCGGTCGATTTCGGGCATAGACAACTTAGAAATTGACCGCCTCATTCCTAACTTAACACGACCTGTGTAGCCACCCCACTATTTACATAGGTACAAGGAGAATGCCCCGAGGCTCGACCTCGGGGTTGAATCCGACACTCTGTGGAACAAATCATTAACTCAACACACCTCTAACCATTAGATAGCGATGGAATACAGTCACCGCTACCACGCTTACCCGACACAAGAGGTAGCGGCTGAACTGGAATACCATATCGACGTTCATCGCCAAGCGTACAACTACACACGATACGAATACGAGAACGTTGACGCCGACAACATCGGGTCAGCGTACAAACACCACTACCGACTCCCCGGCTGGAAAGAAGAGTTTCCCGTTTTCTCCGAAGTGAACTCCAAGGCTCTACAACGAACCGTCACCCGGTTCTATCAGAACCTTTCAAACCTCTCCGACAAAAAGCAGAACGGGCACAAGGTTGGGAAACTCAAGTGGAAGTCTCCCACCGAGTACCAGAGTATGACGTATTCGCAGTCCGGTTTCGAACTCAAAAACACGAGTGGCCGACACGCAACGTTAGAACTCTCCAAAGTCGGAGATATTCGTATTCGACACCACCGAGAAATCCCCGACGAAGCAGACATTAAGGAAGTAACCATCAAGAAAGAGACGACTGGCGAATGGTTCGTCTCCTTCGGACTCGAAACCGACGACGCTGACTTACCCGAGAAACCCGATGTGGGGTGGCTCGATACGAGCAACAGCGTGGGTATTGACCTCGGCATCCTCAACTACATCCACACGAGCGATGGGAAGACCGTTAATTGGCCCGACCTCGAAGACGAGTACGAGAGACTCCGACGAGAACAACGGAAGTTGTCTCGCAAGGAGAAAGGCTCGAACAACTATGAGAAACAACGAGTCAAAGTAGCGAAGGTCAAACGTCGGATTCGTCGGACGGTACTGGACTACCAGCACAAACTCACAACGTGGCTCGTCAAGGAGTACGATGCTGTGTTCGTGGAAGACCTGAACGTTCAGAGCATGCTTCAGGGCGACGGGAACGCTCGCAACAAGCAGGACGTAGCGTGGCGCCAATTCATCACGCTCCTTGAGTACAAGGGCGACCTGTACGGTACGCACGTCGTTCAGGTTGATGCTCGGGGCACGACGAAAGAGTGCGCTTCGTGTGGTGTGGAGACGGCGAAACCTATCTGGGTGCGTGAACATTCGTGCCCTGCGTGTGGGTTTGAGTGTGACCGTGACGCGAACGCTTCGTTGAACGTCTTGCAACGCGGTTTTTCTGAATTAGGGCTGGGATGGCCCGAATCAACGCCCGTGGAGACTGCGCTCCCTACGGACACCACTTCGGTATCTGCAAAGCGCGTCGTAGAAACGGGAAGCCTCGGGGCTTGACCCCGAGGCGATTCACCACTCGTACTTACCTGCTTGGGTGGTTCCCGCCAGCGAGGAACCAGCGTGGGGGGCATGTCGACTCCGGCCGTGGCTTTTGGTATGGCACGTCAAGCACCAGATTCGAGACGTCGGTTCCTCCAGCTCGCCGGAACGGCAGCGGTCGTCGGTGTCGCCGGGTGTTCGGGCGGCGGCGGGAGTGGTGACAGTGGGAACGGCGGCGGAGCCGGTGGCGGCAGCGACGGGGGCGGGGAAAACGGCGGTGGAGACGGTGACAGCACCGAAGACGGGAGCGGGGGCGGAGACCAGGAGCAGTCTGACCAGGGGCTCGGACCGGTCCCCGACGAGTACGTCACGGCGGCAGCAAAGGACGGCACCGAGCGCAGCCCCGACAGCGTCGCGACGAAGGAGGCCGTGCTGTACCAGTCGGAACCGAAAGACGGCCAGCAGTGTACGAGCTGTCGGTTCTACATCCCCGACAAGAACGACGACGGCCTCGGAGCCTGTGCCGTCGTCGAGGGGAAGATCGAGCCGGAGGCGTGGTGTTCGAGCTACGTCGAGTACGAGGGGTGAACACCACCGTGTCCGCGGTTCTTCCGGTCACTCGCCGGGGTCGACAGCGATTCGCGTCGGCGTGACGACGACGGCACAGCCCGCGAACGAGAAGGAGACGCTGAGGCCGTCGCGCTCCCCGACGGGCCCGCCGAGGAGCGTCTCGAGCGCCTCGGGGTCGACCTGCGTCGAGAGCGGTTCGAGGTCGAGTGGCTGGCGTCCGAGCGCGTTCGCGACGGCGTAGACGATGCTCATCGCGACGGGGTCACCCGCCTCGAGCCGGACCGAGTGGACGTGGTCGTCGGGACCGTCTGTCGGCCCGGTGTTGCTACTATCGTGTGAGTCCATCGTGGGCTGAGGTCCGGAACGGGGCGAGCGTCTGTGTCGTCATCGTGTCGGGCGTACCCTCGATACGACACCCCGGATTATGAGCGTATCTCTCGCGGCCCCGGCGGTCGTGTGGTGCTACTCCGACGACACGCCCTCGTCGGTGACGACCCGGACGTCGACAGGACTCACCTCGACGCGGCAGTCGGCGAAGTCGAACCCGACGAGAGTGTTCTCGGCGACGCTCGCCCCGAGCGACCGGTCGACGAGTGCGTCCAGTGCCTCCGGGTCGACGTGGTGATACAGTGGTTCGAGGTCGAGTGGCGACAGCTCCAGCGCGTCCGCCACCGCGTTCACGACGACGTGACTGCACGGCTCCGCCGTGTCGCGGTCGTACCGATGCGTCTCGGCGGCGGTCTGTCCGTCGCTCGGGTCGTCGTCAGGGTTCGTCATGGGGCCGTGTACACGGTCGGGTCGTGGCTGACAGCCACGGTCGTGGGCTGGCTACTCGACGACTTCGTACAGTCGTTCGACCGGGAACGACGACACCCACTCCTCGCCGAGGTTCGGGTGCCGCCAGTCGGCGATCTCCCGGTGTCGCCAGTCGTACGAGAGGACCCCTTGCTGGGCCAGATACGGGAGGTGTTCGTGGTGGAGGCGGACCATCACCTCGTCGACGCTCTGCCCGTCAGGCGTCGTATCCGTGTCCGCCGTGGATGCGCGCTCCCACTCGACGATGGCCTCCGCCAATCGACGGACAGTGAGTGGCTTCTGCTGCCCGTTGAGGTGCGCGAGGATGTATCGGCGGTGGGGGTTCCGGAGGACGTCCGCCGCCGCCCGCCTGACGTGATCGTCTGCCATGGTGATGCCTCGAGCGCACAGTACGGACGCGCACGAGCTAACCGCTTCCCTTGATATATCAAGGACAGTGTGTGTCACGTCTCGCGAGGGGAACTCTGAGAGCGGGTCATCGCTCCTCGCCGGCGCGGATGTACTCGTCGAGGAGCGCGGGGAACTCTCGACCCCGGAGGTAGCGGAGACCGAAGTCGTCGGCCCACGAGATGATACCCGTGTCCTCGGTGACGACGCCGGCGTCGAGTTCCCGCGCGAGGAGGAGGAGGTCGAAGTCCTCCCGGGAGTCGATGACGCCCTGTCGGAGGGTGGTGCGGTACTCGTCGCGGAGGTCGGAGATGACGCGGTCGACCGCGGTTCGTCCCCCCTCGTCGGCGGCGTCGCCCGCAGACTGTTCGGCCCGACGGACGGCTTTCTCCGAGACCCGGAGCCCGCGGTCGACCCGGTCTTCGAGTTCGTCGACGAACCGGTAGACGAGTTCGGCGGGGACGACGAGTTCGAGGCGGGCGGGGCTCTTTCTGATGACCCACGTGTTCAGCTTCGCGCGCGTCGCCTCGGAGACGTCGCGCGAGGCGAGCATCGCCGCCAGCTCGTCGGCGACCGAGGGCGGCGTGTAACAGGAGATGTTGTGGCGGAGCTTCGCGGTCGCGACACTGTCGAGCAGCCGCGAGAGAGCCGAATCGAGGTCTTCGCCGTCGCGACGAATCTCGTCGGAGAGGAACAGCGAGGTGTCGAGGACGAACCGTTGTTTGAGCGGACTCTCCGTCATACCGATGGTACACGCACGGGGGGACAAAGCCCTTCCCGCTCGCCTGGCGTGTGCGGACTCGCCACCGGACGGGAGTCAGCCGGGTGTGCGCCGTCGAGCGCCGAGTCAGTCGGCGCGCAACGACCCCGAGCGCGCGTCGGCGATGCGCTGTGCCAGCCGGTCGATGGGCGGGGCGGTGACCCAGCGGTCGCCGACCGCCGGGTGACACCAGTCGGTGACGACGCCCGCGGCCGCGTCGTACTCGACGAGTCCGGCCGCGGTGAGCCGTGGGAGGTGGACGTGGTGGAGCTGTGCGGCCATCGTCTCGACGGTGCTCGGCTCGGCGTCGGCGGGCAGCGTGGTGTCAGTGCTCGAGGGGGGAGTGACACCGGTCCGGTCGCGCGCCAGGACGGTTCGCGAGAGTTCGCGCAGGGACACCGGCGCGGTCTGGCTGTCGAGCACCGACAGGAGGAGACGGCGGTACGGGTGGCCGGCGACGCGTCGCGCGATACGCCCGGCGTCGTCGCAGTCCATCGTTTCACGCGCGAGTAGCGACGGAAACGGCCTAATACGACTGCTTGTCATATCATGACCCTTTTGTATTGACGGGGGGAGCCGGTCGGAACGGTCCCCGGGAAAGTCGGCGAGATAGTCAGTCGACGGAACCTCTTTGCACCCGGGGGCCCCCCGTTTGCCCATGATTGACGAGACCATCGCGCGCATCCGCGAGATGCGGACCCACAGCGAGTCGACGGTGGCCGTGGACGCGACGCTGGCCCTGGAGGAACTCCTCGACCGGGAGTACGTCGGCATCGAGGAGTTCGAGCGCGACCTCGAACGGAACGCGGGGGCGCTCCGCCGGTCGAACCTCTCGCACGCGCTGTTGCACACGGCGATGCAAGAGACCATCAGAGACGTGGTCGGGAAGGGCGACACGGTCGCGGAGGCCAAGCAACTCCTCCGCGAGACCATCGACCGCGAGGTCGACACCATCGAGCGCTCGAAGCACGAGGCCGCGGCGAACGCCGCCGAGCGCCTCGAAGACGGCGAGACCATCCTCACCCACGAGAACTCGACGACGGTGATGGAGACCCTGCGACGCGGCATCGACAGCGGCAAGGAGTTCACCGTCTACGTCACCGAGACCCGGCCACGATACATCGGTCGGCTGACCGTCCGCGAACTCGCCACCTGGGACGGCGTCGACCCACACCTCGTCACCGACAGCGCGGCGGGGCACTTCGCCCGGGAGGCCGACCGCGTCCTCCTCGGGATGAACTGCATCGTCGAGGAGACGTACTACAACCGAATCGGGACGTTCCCGCTCTGTGCGGTCGCGTCCGTCCTCGACCGCCCCGTGACGGTCGTCGCCGCCAGCAGAAAGATCGTCGACGAGGGGTTCGCCTTCGAGAACGACCAGCGCTCGCCGAGCGAGGTACTCGCCGAGCCAGCGGAGGGGTTCACCGTCGAGAACCCCGCGTACGACGCCACGCCGCTGGAACTCGTCGACACCGTCGTCACCGAGTCGGGCTTTCTCGCGGTCTGATTCGCACGACACCGACGGCACCGACGGCTCCGACCTCACGCCCCGTCGCCCTGTCGCCGGTAGACCACGTACTCGTCAGTCTCCGTGACGGGCTCGTAGTGCGTCTCGATGTAGGTGGCGACCTGCGTGTCCGTGTCGCGGAAGAACCGATTGCCCCGAACGTCTCCCGAGTCGGTGACGTGGCCCGCAGGGACGACGACGTACGCGACACGTTCCTCGTCCAGGTGGTCGACGACGGTCCGGGCGAGGCCGTCGGTGTAGACACCGCCGACGTACGTGTTCGGGAGGGAGACGTCGTCCGCGAAGTACACCACCTGCCAGAAGAAGGGAAACGCGTAGACGGGGCCCTCGACGTACTGGTCGATCTGTTGGACCGCTGCTCGCTGCTCGGCGATGTTGTCGTCGACGAGGTGCGCGCCGTACACCACGTTGAAGCCGACCGCCGAGACGACCAGGCCGCCGACGAGAAGCACGGTGACGAGCGTCCGGACGGAGACCGAGACGTCCGGCCGGCCACGAGCGCGAGCGACCAGCGAGCCGACCCGCGACCGAACCGCCGCGGAACGCCAGCCGAGCCGCAGCGCCACGGCAGTCAGGAGCGCGACCGCGGGGAACGTAAAGAGCATCTTGTGGTCGCCGCCGTACTGGGTGAGGCCCGGGTACGCGATGAACGCCGCCCAGAGTGCGACGAAGAGCGTCGCCTCGTCGACGCGTCGCGCGCGGAGGCGGACGAGCGTCCGCACGACCATGCCGACCGCGACCAGCCAGACCGGGAGGAGCGAGAGCGCCATGTACACGTGTCCCGTGACGAGGAACGGCGGATCGTATCGCGTGAGCGGAACGACGAACGCGTAGGTCAGGAACTCGGCGAGCGCGCCGGTGCTCGCGAAGGAGACCATCGCGGCCCCGACGACGGCGAGGAAGCCGACCCCGATGGCGACGACGTGTGACCCCGTGCGGGCGAACTCGACACGGGACCGGTCTGTCAGCAGCCAGAGGCGGAGCGTCGCGAACGCGAGGATGGCCGCGCCGAAGAGGAAGACGATCTGATTGAACAGGACGCCGATGCCGAGGGTGACGCCCACGCCGACGTGGGACCGGACGCGCTCTGCGGTGAGAAACAGCGTGGCCGCGACGACGGTGCAACAGACCGCGTACGGTTCGGTCAGGAAGAAGAAGCCGTCGAAGTGCGGCAGATACGTCGCGACGAGGAAGAGAACGCTCGCGACCATCCCGGTCGGCTCGTCGTACAGCATCGTCCCCAGACGGAAGACCAACAGCCCCGTCACGACGACGACGAGTGCCGTCACCGCACGAAACGCCAGATACGTCTCGAACCCGAGTGCCGAGATGGCCGACGCGACGTAGAACACGCCGGGCGGTTTGTGGTCGATCACGCCGGTGTAGAGTTCGGCCCCCTCGGCGAGTGCCTGCCCGATGACGATGAAGATCGTCTCGTCGATGTGAAGCGGTTGGTCCGCGTACAGGAGCGGGAGGCCGACGCCCACCAGCACGAACACCGTCGCGAACAGGAGCGACTGCCCCTCGAACGAGCGGAGTTCGTCGAGGAGTTCGACGAGGGGTGACCGGTCGGTCCGGTACTGTTGCATAGTTATCACGATAAGTCGTTTCGCCCAGCATATAAGTATTGGATAGTTAATACGATAGTGGGTCCGATACGAGCGGCGAGCACGGGGGTCTCGCCGACGCTCACCGGGGAAGGTCGTAGAACGTCACGTCACCCGAATCGGTGTCGTAGGTCGCGACCGTCCGGTGTTCGTCGGGCACGGTCGGAAAGTGCGCGCCGGGGTTGAGAACGGTGCACCCCTCGACCGCCCGTTCGTCGCGCTCGTGGTGGTGGCCGTAGCAGACGAGGTCGTACCGCCCCGAGGCGGCGAGGTCGTCCACGTCGTCGCGCGACTCCCCGTGGAGGACGCCCACCGAGACCCCGTCGAACTCGAGGGCCGCACGGCGGCCGTGGAGTTCGCTCCCGTTCCCCAGTGCGCGGAATCCGGCTTCGAGTCCGTCGAGTTCGCCGTCGTTGTTCCCGAGGACGCCGTGGACCTCGAACCCCTCGAAGAACGGCAAGACCGGCGGCGCGATGAAGTCGCCGCAGTGGACGAGCGTGTCACAGCCCTCCCGTTCGAAGACCGCGACGGCGCGTTCGATCGCCTCGACGTTGTCGTGCGTGTCCGAGATGACACCGAGTCGCATAGCGTGGGGTTCGGCGCGGGACGGGAAAACCGTGGCCCACCGCGGGTGGAGTGCTCTCGGGTCGGACACGGGCGTCGGAGAGCGGGGCCGGTCGACTACTTTTTGCCCTCGCCACAGACGAGGACCGGCCGGTCGGTGCCGAGAAGCACCGTCTGGGTGACGCTCCCGAAGAGGACCTTCCCCGTCGGGGTCCGCTTGCGCGCGGCGAGAACGATCATGTCGGCGTCGACCTCGTCGGCCGCCGAGATGATGGCCTCGGCGGGGTCGCCGCTGGACTCGGTGAGGTCGACCTCGACCCCGGCCTCCTCGAGTTTGTCCTGTGCTCGTCGGACGGACGACACCTGCGTCACGGAGGCCCCCGATGGGTTGTTGGTGAAGTCGTGCAGGATGGTCACGTGGACGTCGCTCGGGTCACGCGGCAGCCCGAGGACGGCGTCGGCTTCGGCGACGGCGCGCTCTTCGCTCTTGTCGACTGCCATCACGATGTGGTACATCTCGCGGTGAACTACGCGACCACCCCACGTATGCGTGTCGGGTCGCTGTCAGCGGCCGGACGGAGACCGGGCCACTGCGGCCCCGTCGTGTGTGTCGTTTCTCCGTCGTTAATTCACTCGAATCTGAAATACTGGATGTTTATCAGGGTCGTAACTATTCTCCCCGCTCACCTACGAGTGACGTGACACACAGACCCGCAACCACGACGACGACCACGACGGCCGGAGGCGCACCGTGAGCGCCCTCGAAGCACCACTCGACCGCTCACAGGCGTGGTACGCGACGGAGGTTCCCTCCATCGTGGCCGGTCTGCAAGCGTCCCGCAGCATCTCGTCGGCGACGGCGAGCCAGGCGTGGGCGCTCATCGAACACGAGTCGTACGACCGCGCCCTGGCCGTCGCCCTCGGCGCAGTCGTCTGAGGCGACCCTCACCGCACGACGACACACTACACACTCGTTCTCGAACGCGACGCTCGGCCGCCAGCCCCGCCCGTGACACCGCGCGGTCGGCCGACACGGTGTCCGCCCGCAAGCGGCGGGGGTTGCCCCCACACTGATTACCTCTCTCGACACTCGGTCGATGTATGCAGACAGTCGTACTCGCCGCCGGGCAGGGAACACGGATGCGACCGCTGACCGCCTCGCGGCCGAAACCGATGCTCCCCGTCGGCGACCGCCCACTGGTCGCCCACACCGTCGACACCGCCGTCGACGCCGGCGCTTCGCACCTCGTGGTCGTCGTCGGATACGAGGCCGACGACGTCCGGTCGTACTTCGGCGAGACGTATCGAGACGTCCCCGTGACGTTCGTCGTGCAGGCAGAACAGCGCGGGACCGCAGACGCCGTCCGCGTCGCGTCGGAGGCGCTCGCGGACGGCCCGTTCGTCGTACTCAACGGCGACGCGCTCTACGACACGCCCTCGCTGCGGCGGCTGTACGAGTCGGGGCCCGCCGTCGGCTCCTATCGGGTCGAAAATCCCTCGTCGTACGGCGTGCTCATCACCGACGGGAGCGAGGAGGCGGACGCGGTCCGCGTGACGGGTGTCATCGAAAAGCCCGCCGAGCCACCGTCGAACCGCATCAACACCGGCGCGTACCACTTCCCGGCCGAGGCCCAGTCGTGGCTCGAGGTGGGGGAGTCCGAACGGGGTGAACTCGAACTCACGGACGTCTTAGAGCGGACCTGCAGCGAGTTCGCGGTCAGCGCCGTCACCTTCGAGCGGTGGCTCGACGTCGGCCGACCGTGGGAGTTGCTCGCGGCGACCGAGTGGAAACTGGGCGACCTCGACGGGCGCGTCGAAGGTGAGGTCCACGAGGACGCCATCCTCGAGGGACCGGTCGTCGTCGAGGAGGGGGCGACGGTCCGGTCGGGCGTCGTCGTCGAGGGACCGGCGCTCGTCCGGGCGGGCGCGACCGTCGGTCCGAACGCCTACGTCAGGGGGGCGACCGTCGTCGGAGAGGGGGGCAAGGTGGGCCACGGCGTCGAGGTGAAGAACTCGATTCTCATGGAGGGTGCGACAGTCGGTCACCTCTCGTACGTGGGCGACTCGGTACTCGGGCGCGACGTCAACTTCGGTGCCGGGACGAAAGTGGCGAACCTCAGACACGACGGGGCGGACGTGAAGCTCACCGTGAAGGGCGAGCGCGTCTCGACGGGACGGCGGAAGCTGGGCGTCGTCATCGGCGACGGCGTCAAGACAGGAATCAACGCGTCGCTGAACGCCGGGGTCGTCCTCTCCGAAGGCGCGACGGTGGGGCCGGGCGAGGTCGTCACACGCGACAAGTAGACCGGGCGGGCGCGTCAGGCGTTGTCCGCGTACAGTTTGAGGAACGTCTCGAAGTCGCCGTCGGCGAGCGAGAGCGTGAGGTCCACCGTCCGATCGTCACGGTCGTAGCTGAGTCGGCGGACGTCCACCGCGTCGATGACGAGCCGCATGGCCGCCGCGAGCGCGTCCGTGGTCAACTCGTCGGCTTCGACGGCGATACCGGAGTCGTCGACGGCGACGTAGAGCCCGCGCATCGTCGTCCGGTACGCGCCCTTCGTCTCCGAGACGAGCGGGTTACACCGTTCGACGAGCCCGAGGGTGTTCAGCCGGTCGAGCCGGCGGTACACCGTCGATTCGGAGACGTCACACACCATCGCGAGGTCCTCGACGGTGACGGGCGTGCCCGCCGCGGCGGTGAGGATCTCCCGCGAGACCGCGTCACCAAGCGCGTCGAGGACCGCCGCTGCGTCCGCCCCGCCCTCCCCCCCGAGGTCGAGCGTCTCACCAGGGTCGCCGAACACCATCGTTCGTGTGAGTGTCGTGAATTGTCTTAGAAGTGTCGAGGCCCGCAGCCCCCGTCCTCAGCGACGGGCTTCGAGCGCGGTGAGCGTGACGAGCGCGCCGGTGCTGAGGAGGGCCCAGGCGGCGTCGGGGACGAGCGCGAAGCCGGGGACGCCGAGGAGTGATGCGACCACGGCGGCGCCGAGGCCACCCGCGATAGCCAGGTTGCGGGTGGTGGAAGTCGCGGTGTCGGCACCGGCGGTCACGTCGTCCGCGAGGTAGACGTCGAGCTGCTCGGCCGCCGGGCGGAGCGCGATGTCGCCGCGGTTCTTGTCGAAGTCGACGATGCCCGCGCCGGCCATCTTCGGGAGGTGACACTGGTAGAGGCCGATGTACACCCGCTTGCGCTGGCTCGACGAGAGCGCGCCGATGTCGATACCGTTCTCTTTCGCCGCGATGAACTCGGCCATGTCGCTGAGCGTCGCGACGCCGTCGTTCGTCTTGAGGTACAACAGCGCGTCGCGGCGGCGCTGGTTCTTCAGAATCTCGAACAGCGTGTCCTTCGAGAGCGCGGCCGGCGCTCCCGCATCAGTCGAGAGCGTACCGGTCGAGTGTGTTTGCGTGTGTGTCGTGACGGATGTCTGTGTCATGGTTTCCTCCCCCCTTACACGAGAACGAGAGACCCGCGTCGCGCCGAGGCGCGCCCGGTCAGGAGACGACGGACCACACCCATCTCCCGCCGGAGTCTTCCTCCCCCGTGGGGTCGAACGTACAATGACTCGATGATAGTAAATACCTTCTCAGCGTTCGCAGCCGCTGAGCCGAGACCGTCCCGAGCCTCTAATTTCCAGTATAATACAAGTACGGAATGAAGTAGTAACTCGGCGCGAAACCAGTAGCTGCCGAGAGGGTACTGGACGAGTACACACGCCCCGTCAATTCCTGCAGTGAACACGAATAACGCGTGAAATTAACACTCAGGTCGACAGCGATATTCACGCCGTGCAGAACGTGCACGCTGGCGAGCGGGGCGCTACGGGTCCACCGCGTCGGAGACCGTCGGGAGGTAGTCGTCGAGCGACAGCGCGAACGGTTCGGTGGTCGGCAGGTCGACCCAGAAGTACTCGAACGTCTCGCCGCACTCCTCGCCGTGGCCGGTGACCACGTGGTTCCACCGGTCGCGCGACTCGTCGATGTCGGCGTGGTAGAAGTGGCGAACGTACTTGGTGAGCGGGCCGACACGGCGCGTCCAGACGTCGGAGGCGACGCGGCGGGCGGTGTCGACGCGGAGCCCACTCTCTTCGGCGACTTCGCGACAGAGGGCCGCGTCGAGCGACTCGTTCGTCTCGACGGTGCCTTTGGGGACCTGCAACCCGTCGTGGCCCGGCCCGCGGAAGACGAGGAGTTGTGCCCCACTCCGACGGGTGAGATACGCACAGACCTTCGGGACGTACGTCACGTGCGTCGGTGGTGCCGGCGTCTCGGTGGCCACCAGTGAACTGCGCATACCAGCGGGTGGAGAGGGTGTCGCATAGTTATCACTGTGATAATCCGAAGAATGTCAAGATTAAACACAGCTTGCCGCATCTAACAAAGTGGCATGGCCGAAAGCACGCCGAGCGTTAGACGCAACAGTGTAGACGACCCCAATAATGCAGTTTCACGGTACCACAACGCATTAGACCGTCTTAAAACGAACGACGTGATAGCGAAAGAAGACCGCGAGGCGATTATCCGGGTGATTAATCAGATGGAAGCGACCGGTCATTCTCGCGGGGATTACTCCCCCAACTCGCTGTACCTATACGTGAACTCACTTCGGAAACTCGGGGAAGCGACCGACACCCCCCTTACCGAATACGAGAGCATTCACGAGTTTAACAATACTATCCTTGAACTCAAGCGCGACGGGATTAGCCATTCTTACCGCCGGTCGATGCGTTCGGCCTCCCGCCGACTATTCGAGATGCAAGGTGCCGAATGGTGGGAAGATATCGAAATCGGTAAGCCGAAGCCCACCAAGGTCACGCCGGACGACGTTTTCACCCCAGCGGAGGCCAACCACATTCTTGAACACGCGAAGGACCCCCGAAATAAGGCCATTCTCGCTATGTTACTTGCGACCGGTCAGCGGGTGTGTGCGCTCCAGAGCCTGAAAGTCGGAGACATTCACATCGACAAACACGGCGGGTACTTCAAACTGAATGGCGAAGCCGTCGGCCTCAAAGGCGCGAACGGTGGCCGGCCCCTGATATGGGCGAAGCACTACGTCGCCAATTGGCTAGACGTTCACCCCTCACCGGAAGACCCCAACGCGGCACTGTTCGGGAAGACTCAGGACGGGTCCACCTATGTGAAGGGTGATCCCCTCACAAGTGGGGGCATATCAGACATTATCAAAAAGACCTGTAAAGCCGCGGATGTGCCCGAACGCAAGCGGTTCGCCCACAATTTCCGGCACACCGCGATCACCCGAATGGTTAGGGACGACGTGAACGAACAACGAATTAAATTCCTCGTGGGATGGAAAAAGGACTCGTCCATGTTCGAAGTCTACAGCAAAGTCACCGACACAGACCACATTCGAGATATAAACCGTCAATATGGGGCCGATGTCGAAAACGACGGGGTGGGTGTTGGAATCACCTTTGAGGAATGCCCGAACCCCTCTTGCGGGGCCTCACTCGCGGAATGGGTGGACCCCGTGGCCTGTCCCCGGTGCGGGGGCCGTCTTTCCCAGCGTGGGGCGGACGCGGAGAAGCGCGCGGAAGAAGGCAACCACGAAGCCGAAACAAGCGGGGCGGGCGGGAGAGGTGAAAGGCGAACTCTCGGCCGGTCACGTTGAAAGCCACGAGCGAGGGGGAACGCATTTTAGGTTCGGTGATGATGATTCAGTTACCGGGTGCGGTACCCGGAAAAGTAGGCCATGCCAACCTACTTTTCGTATGAGAACGGGGCAGGGTAACATCAGTATTCTTCGTGGTATCTCAGTGGTAACACGAGTGTAGGACCGGGCTACTCGATGGGTGACCGTCGACCGAGCGGAGGCGCAGGCTACGGCGGCCAGAACGGAGAGACCGAGCCGAGGCCGCCAGGACCGGTCGGTCACTCGATGAGGAGTTCGTAGCCGGCGTCCCGGTCGGTCGTCGACGCCCGCTCGACGAGGTACTGCGCGACGACGACGCCCAGAAGTCCGACGGAGACGACGACCGCGACCCCGCTCCAGCCGAGCACCGAGATGACCGGGAGCGACAGCCAGACGCCAGCGACGAGCACCCAACTCAGCGCCGAGAGCGCGAGGTAGTACCGCAGCCACGGGATGGCCCGGTCGTCCTCGGCGTCGTCCATCCAGAAGAACCCGCTGTCGAGGACGTCGTCGGTGAGAGCGACGGTTCGCTCGTCCTCGTCGTACGTGACGATGCCGGCCTCCTCGAGTTTCGGGAGATGCGTCTGGTACAGCGAGATGTACACGCGCTGGCGTTCGTCGGACGTGATGTCCGACTCGGAGACCCCGCTCTCGACGGCGGCGATCTTCGTCGCGAGCGATTTGAGACTCAGCTCGTTGCCCCCCTCTGAGAGGTAGTAGATGATGTACCGACGGCGAGAGTTACTGAGAATCTGGAAGAGTTCGTCTTTTGATCGAGTCGTCATCGATGTAGTGTCCCTGGTCACTCCGGTTGGTCGCGGTAACAGATGGGCGAGTGACATAGGTAGGTCCATACACGATTTTAAACCTTTGTTATCGACGTACTATCACGCGGTCATCGGAAAACACGCCGACAGGTCTATCCGGGTGAAGCGTGGAGGTGGAAGACGACGCCAGCCGAGACCACCACAACAAGTATGCACGAACGTGTACCGACCCGACGGCGATGCAGGACGCGGGTTAGGAGACGGTGCGGAACGTTCCTATGTGGCTAACAAAACACTATCAAAGAGAGTAGTAGTAAGAGATACATGAGTATGTTCGACTTGACAGGGTTCCAGCGCGACTTGCTGTACGTGATCGCCGGGGCTGACCGCCCCTCCGGACAGCAGATCAAAGAATCGATCAGCGACGACGTCGGCGAGGTCAATCACGGCCGCCTCTACCCGAATCTCGACACGCTCGTCGAGAAGGGGTTGGTCGTGAAGGGCCAGCACGACCGTCGGACGAACTTCTACCAGATATCCGACCAGGGCCGGGAGGCGATCAGAGCGCGACGCGAGTGGGAGAACCAGTACGCACCGTTCGAGGCGTAGCCGGTGCAGCTGCCAGGTCGAACCCCGCGCGGACGGTGACCCCGGGGCAGCAGTGTATCGCGGCTGATATCAGCGGGTGAAACGAGGGTATTATTGTTAGCTTAATTCCGGGTCGAGGGGGCTCTGTGTGTCATAATTCCCGCGAGAGACAGTTACTGTGCGCCGAGTATCTCATTTTGAATTTGGTTTTTCTTCCGTACAGTCACCCGTTCTAACTAGTGTAACCACCGGAACACTTATCTCGTTAATTACTCATTATACAGGTATGGCACGCGAACAGGAGCGGAACCAGCCGAGCAGTGACGACGCAGTCAACCGTCGGACGTACCTCCGACTGAGCGGCGCCGTCGCTGTCGGCGCGACTGCCGCAGCAGCCAGCGCATCGAACACATCCGAGAACGTCATCTCGATCGTCGGGACGACCGCCGAACCGACCACCTACGAGGTGACCGTGACGGACGAAATCACTCCCGGTCGCGGAACGGACGCGCTGAGCGTCCTCGGGACGACTGGACGGAGCGCGGAGGACGCGGTCGGTAACGGCGTCCGCCGCTACCGCTTCGAAGGCGAGATAACCCACCTCAGCGTCGGGGACGGCGCGACGGCGTTCGTCAACGGCGTCGCCATCGACTCCACCGCGACGCGGTAACCGACGAACGAACACAGAACAGCCTCACACCGCCACGGTCGTGGTGGTGTCGACACCCAAGATGCAGAGCGACGCGTGGGGACGGCATTGTGCGGCGGGAGCGACGAACGAGAGCGGGTCCTCGTGTAGTGAAGAAAACACGAACAGACGAGCGGGGACGACAGAACCCCTGCGGCACCACAGCGAGACGACAGTGAGAACAGAAAACGGCCGGGAGCGACAGAGCGAGCCGCGTCGCGGGCGCGAAACACCGGCGTTAGTTCACGTTACCTCACTCGTCGGCGGCTTCGACGCCGACGCGGTCGGCCTCGACACCGTCGACATCGAGCCCACGGAGTCGACGCTCGGCCGCCTCGCGGTCGGCGGGGTAGCCGATGTCGGTCCGCCATCCGTCCATCCGGATCGCGTCGATCGTCCGCCCCGACCCGATGAGGAGGTCGATGGCGTCCGGCAGTTCGTACTCGCCGCGCGCGGAGGGCTGGACGAGGTGGCAGGCGTGGAAGATCGCGGGCGAGAACGTGTAAAAGCCCGTCATCACCAGGTTCGAGGTGGGTTCGGCGGGCTTCTCGACGACCTCGACGATGGCGTCGTTCGCGTCGGTGACGCAGACGCCGTAGCGCGACGCCTCCTCCCACGGTACCTCCTCGACGAGGAAGGCGGCGTCCGTCTCGCCCGAGCGCTGGCGGGCGACGACGTCCGCCAGGTTGGCCTGGAAGACGTTGTCGCCGAGCATCAGCATGAACTCGCCGTCGACGTGAGGTTCGACGGTGAGGAGCGCGTGGGCGAGCCCGAGGCGCTCGCGCTGGTAGGTGTAGGTCACGGGGAGACCCTGGAACTCGTCACCGACGGCGTCGATGACCTGTTCGGCGCGGTAGCCGACGACGATGACGAACCCATCGGCACCGAGGTCGGCGAGCTGTTCGAGGCAGCGGACGAGGATTGGCTTTCCGTCGACCTCCACGAGCGCCTTCGGGCGGGTCTCGGTGAGCGGGCGGAGTCGGGTCCCTTCACCGGCAGCGAGTACAACGGCTTTCATACCCCGCTACAGGAGCGGAGACGGCATTGTTATGAGAGTGGTACTCGCGGTAGGACGTGACTACGACCGTCGGACGGGCGGTGCCGTCGCTCGGGGGTGTGAGTAAGTGTTCCGGGGAGAAGCGCAATTCGTTGGCACGCGAACCAGCGCACGAGACCCGGAACATCTTGACTAACGACACATACGGATATAAATGTTGTGCGAGCTGACGTGAGACCGCACGGGAGCGCCCCGACGGCACCGACCTGCACAGCGCGTCGGGGGGCGAGGTCGCAGTCCGCGCGGTCAGTCGTCGAGCGCCTCGTCGAGGACACGCCGGGCCGTCGACTGGAGCCGCTCGGCGGCTGCGACGTCGCGCGCTTCGGCCGTCACGCGCACGAGCGGTTCGGTCCCGCTGGCGCGCACGAGGAACCAGCCGTCCTCGGCGTCGACACGGACGCCGTCGAGCGTCAGCGTCTCGTCGAACTGCGCGGTGAGTCGCTCGGTGACCCGCTGCATCACCCTCGTCTTGTCCGCGACGGGGACGTTCTCCCGGCGCGTCTCGTACGTCGGCACCGCCTCGACCAGCGTCGAGAGCGGCCCCGACTCGGTGACCAGCGCGGCGAGTCGGAGGGCGGCGAGGTGCGCATCCGGACAGAGCGTCTCTGCGGGCCAGATCCACGCCCCACTCGGCTCCCCGCCGAAGCCGTACCCCGCTTTTGCGGCCTCCTCGGCCACGTGAACGTCGCCGACGCGCGTGTACGACACCTCGCCGCCGGCCTCGCGAACCACGTCGCTCACGAGCAGGCTCGTGTCGACGGGGACGGCCACCCGAGAGCTGGGGGTCGAACGGACGGCCTCCCGCGAGAAGAGCGCCAGGAGGACGTCGCCAGGGACGAACGCGCCCGCGTCGGTGACCGCCATCATGCGGTCGGCATCGCCGTCGTGGGCGATACCGAGGTCGGCATCGAGCGCCTCGACGGTCCGACAGAGGCCGTCGAGGGAGTCGGCGGTCGGCTCGGACTTCCGCGTCGGGAAGCGACCGTCCTCCTGGGCGTTGAGCGTCGTCACGCTCGCTCCGAGCGCGACGAGCGCCTCGACGGTCGGTCGTCCCGTCCCGTTACCGAGGTCGACGACGACCGAAAGGTCCTCGAACGCGGGGAACCGTCCGACGAGGTGGTCGACGACCCTCGCAGTCGCGCCGTCGTGTGTCGTCTCCGTCCCGAGCGACGCGTACCCCTGGAGGTCGTAGTCGCCGTCGTCGATTCGGCGCTCGACCCGGTCGATGGCCGCGGCGTCGAACGCCTGGCCGCTCCGTGACCACAGCTTGAGCCCGTTGTCTGGCGCGGGGTTGTGCGAGGCGGTCATGCCGACGGCCGCGTCGGCGTCGAGCCACGCGACGTGTCGTGCGAGCGTCGGCGTCGACACCACCCCCAGACGGACGACGTCCGCCCCACACTCTCGAAGCCCGGCGCTCGCGGCGTCCGCCAAGAGCGCGCCGCTGTCACGGACGTCGCGCCCGACGAGTACCCGTTCCGCGTCGGAACCGACCGCACGGCCGACGGCGAGTGCCGTCTCGGCCGTGATCTCGTCGCCGACAGTGCCCCGCACGCCGCTCGTTCCGAACATATCGGGAACAACTCCCGTGACGGTATAAGAACCCGGGCGGTCGACGCCGCGACGGCGAGCGACGGTGACGCGGTCAGGGTCGCCGGGCGGGGGTGACGCTGATGTCGCCCGTCGAGCGGACCGTGACGGTGCAGTCGGCGTAGACGAACGTCGTCATCGCCGTCGTCGACTCGTGGGTGACGAGGCCGGCGAGCGCGTCGGGGTCGACGGCGGTCAGGAGCGGCGGGAGGTCGGTCGGGGCGCAATCACGGAGCGCGGCGACCGTCAACACGACGGCCGTGCTCACGGCCTCGTCGGCGCGACAGCGGGCGCGATAGGTGGTCGTCGCGGGGTCGACCTCGAGGCGCTCCTCGCGCCACGTGGTGGTCAGTGCTGTCTCGGACGGCGCAGGGTGATCGGCGAGAGGCATATCAGGGAGTGGTGGGTGAACTGGGACGCGGGAGTCGGTCGTCGAGGAGTATCGAGCATCGGGTGTTATTTCTTCCGAAGATGTCCGGGTTCGTCTAGTTTTTGACGCATATTTTTTGCATACATTCAGTAAATAGTCGGGGTTCGGCACGGAGACAGGACGACCCGGTGCGGAGAGACGAACCGCCGCGGAGGCGTCACCCGACCACGCGCTCGGCCGCCGACACGGCCTGCTCGGCGTCGTCCGGCGAGACGCCCCGGGGGCTGAACGCCGCCCGCTCGTAGGCCGTCGTCAGCGTGTCGACGACGTCGGCGATGTCGTACCCGCCGTCGCGGACGGCGCGGAGGAACTCGCGGTGGGTGACGCGAACCGGGAGAGCGCTGTCCGCGGCGAGGTGACGCCGAACGGCGACGTACGCGTACTCGGTGGCGAGCCGCGGGTTCGAGGCCGCGAGCGCCTCGTGTGCCGCCCGGAGGTAGACCGCCGGGGGCGTCGTGTCCGCGGCGTCGGTCGGGTCCGGGCGGCCCGCATCGAGAAACGCCTCCGAGGAGAGGTCGTCGAGGTGGCGGCGGCCGGCGGCGGTGACCGGGCCGGCCCGGCGCCGCCGGGCGACGAAGACGAGCCCGGCCACGGCAACGAGGACGCCGACGGCACCGGCGATGAGTCCCGGGGAGAGGCCGACGTCGACGACGGGGAGGACGACCAGCACCTCGCTGATGCCGAGCGCCTCGCGGAGTTGGGTGATGACCGGCACCTCCGTCGCGGCCTCCGTGCGGGGTTCGGGGAGGGTGACGACGGAGGCGGTGCTCTGGGAGGGAGCGAGGTTGCTGGTCGGGTCGTCGAACCCGACGACGACACTGACCGTCGACCGCGACTCGTCGCGGTCGGGGAGGGTGAGCGACGTCTCGAACGTGCCGTCGGCCGCGGTTCGGACGGTCTCGACGACGGTCCCGTCGACGCGGATCTGGACCTGCTGGTCGCCGAGTGGTTCGTCGTTCGCCGTCGAGAGCGTTCCGGCGAGGAGTAGCTCTCGCCCGCGGGTAGTCACCTCGTCGAGGCGGACCCGCGTCGGCGTCGTCTGGACGGAGACGTTCGTGGTGGCGACGGCCGGCGCGAGCGCGCGGTCGGTGGCGACGAGGGCGACCCGGACCGGTTGGGTTCCGCCGCGGGCGTCCTGCGGCAACGGCGCGGCGAGGGTGTATCGCCCGTCGGCCGCCGTCTGCGTGGTGCCGAGCCGGAGGTCCCCGATGGCGACGACCAGCGTCACGTTGCCCGCGCCGACGTACTCCGTCGGCAGGGGCGAGGTGAGCGACGCCGGGAGCGGGAGCGCCCGAATCGCCGTCTCGTCGACCGAAACGGAGAGGTTCGCGGGGTCGGCGGGCGAGCCGCGCACCGTCGTGAGGTTCGTCACGTCGAGCGTGAGCGCGACGGTCTCGGGCCGTGAGACGGTCTGGAGGTCGCCGATAGCCACCCGGACCGTCGACGTCACGGGCGGCGTGCGGTTCGCCGCGTACGCCGCGCGCGCCTCGGCGGCGACGGCGGCAGTCAATCTGTCCCGGAAGGCGTTGACGTCGGCCGTCCGCGCCACGTAGCTCGCGGCGGTCGGGACCGTCGCGCCGACGCGGCCGGCGACCACGAACTCGTCGCCGAACGCGACGGTGGTCGGGCGCGCGTCGACGGAGACGGTGGGTGTCTCCTGTCTGACGAAGAGGTCGACCGTCGTCCGGTCGCCGAGGTACGCCGACTGCTCGTCGACGAAGAAGCGCGCCTCGACCGTCGCCGCGCCGTCGGGGACGGTCGTGGGGCGGTACACGACAGAGAACGAGCCGTTCGCGTCCGTCTGGACGGGGGTACGCTGGGTACCGACGATGAGCTGGCCGGACTCGTTCGCCAGGGGGATGCCGTCGGCGGTGGTGACCGTCCCCTGGAGTTCGTAGGGCGCGGCGAACGACCCGGTCGTGTTGGGGACGCGGAGCCGGAGCCGGGTGTCGACGAACTGCTCGTCGCGGACGGTCGCCTGCAGTGCCGTCACCTCGATGGCCTGCAGCGAGACGAGGCGGATGGTCTCGTTCTGGCGGTCGCTGCCCATCTCGGGCATGAGCGTGTAGTTGGCGACGAGGTTGTCACGGTGTTCGACCACCGCCTCGGCCTGCAGGTCCATCTCGCGGGCGAGTCGGCGCGACCGGAAGGAGTCGGCCGACCGGCGCGCCTCGCTGTAGTCCTCGCGGACGAGCGTGTAGTTCTGGACGGCCGTGATGTACGCGACCTGCTCGTCCCGGACGACGGCGTAGCGCTCGGCCGCCTCCTGGCTGACGCCGACGTCACCGCGGACGTCGTCGTAGCGACCGTAGAGGCTGTCGTACTCGGGGCCGAGCAGCGCGCGCGCCTCGGGATACTCGTCGGCGGCGAGGAGACGGGCGCTCCGCGTGAGCCGGTTCGACATCGACCCGACGAGGTACGACTCGACGGCCCGAGCGTTGCCGCGGCCGAGCGCCGTCCGCGGGTCCTCGTGGTCGACGACGGGGACCGGTTCGAACTGGCCGTCCGGGTCGCTCTCGTTCGTCGCGTTCGCCCCACTCTCGTTCGCGTTCTCGGGCGCCGCCACCTGCGTTTGAATCGGGGACTGTGCGTCGGGGCCGGACGCGTCGGAGTCGCTCACCGGGTCGACGACGGCGCCGACACTGGCGCTGATCAGGAGGAGGCAGACGAGGACGCTTGTCACCACCGCGGGGAGACGGGCGAGCACACCCTGTCGACGCCCGGTGACGGCAAAACGCTTGAGGCTCCGGCGGCTGGGTCGACCCATCGCCTACTCCGACGCGGCCGCTCCGGCCGTCGTCGCACCCGACGAGCCCGACGCGTTCGCGGCCGCGGTCGTCCCCGAAGCGGTCGCGTTCGTCGCCGTGGTCGTGTTCCCGCCCGTCGTCACGGTCGTGTTCAGTGGTCCCGCGCCGGTGCCCGTCGGCGCGTCGGTGCCGCCGGCGTCTGCGTCGACGCCGTCACCGACACCCACACCGGCACCCGCAGCAGGCGCGGACCCTGCGTCCGCATCGAGACCGAAGGGGTCGGTGACGTCCATCCAGAGGTGGACGGAGTCGACGGCGGACTCGCGGGAGACGACACCCGGGGCGCTGTCGAGGTAGAGCAGGTAGACGACGCGGATGTTGACCCCAGCCCACAGGGGTGTGACCTCGTGGCGGACGCCCCACGAACCCTCGTCCGCGACGGTCGCGGTGTACCGCTGGAACTCGTCCTGTCGGACGACCGCGCCGGTGTCGAGGTCGACCTCCTGGACGACGCCGACGACGGTGTAGGTGGTCTCGGCGCCGCGGTGGTTGTCGAGGCCGACGTACAGTTCGGCGGACTCGCCGACCTCGACCGCGCTCGGGTAGTTCTCGGCGAGGAGGCTCCCGTCGTCTTGGACGGCGAGGACGTACAGTTCGGTGAGGTCCTCGCCGCCGCGGGCGGTCGTCGTCGCGTAGCCGACGCTGCTGACCGCGACCACGACCACGACCGCGACCACGACGACGAGCAGGCGGTCGGCGACGGGTGCAGCCCGGAGTCTGTCGGTGCGCAGCCCCACGTGGTAGCGGAGTTCGGGTGGGAGCGCCCGCCAGCGCACGATCGCGAGCGCGATGACGAACAGCGTCACGGCACCCAAAAGGAGGAGAACGGGGGTGCGCGCGATGCCGGCGACGGTCGCCTGGAGGACGAACGCGACGAACGGCGCGACGACGATGCTCGTCCCGACGCCGAGGGCGAGCCGTTCGGGGAAGTCGAGCCCGCGGACGTCGAGGTGGTGGCCGTCGCGCGTCTGTGCGGCCCGCCGGGCGGGAAAGAGCGCCGACACGAGGGCGTAGCCCGGAGCGACGAGGACGAACAGGACCGCGAGCGGGACGACGAGCGGGTTCCCCTGGGGAAGTGCAACGGCGAGCGTCACCCACGTGGCGACGACGACGCCCGCGAGGACGAGGAGGTCCGGCGGGGCCTCGCGGGTCACAGCAGAGAGGAAGCGGCGGTCAGAAGACATTGTGTGAGGGACACGACGAGGGGGCAAAAGTATGGCTCGGCTACCGCCGGTGTGGGGCGGTAGGACGTTGTTAACGACCGCGAAAACCCTAATCCGAGCCTGATTCTCATGGATAGGTTGAATTACCCGCACGGCGTCCTGTCTACGAATGAACTACAGCCGACGTCTCTGGGGGGTGGTCGCGTTGCTCGTCCTGTTCGCTGTCGGCGCGCCCCTCCTCGAACAGCCCGTCTTCCTCTTCGCCGCCGCAGGGCTGTTGGCGTGGGTGCTCGCCCACGGCTACCAGTTCGTCGCGGCCGCCCGCTGGCTCGAGGGTGAACTCGTCGTCGAACAGACGCCCACCACGCCCGCGTTCGTCGACGAGGCACGCCCGTTCACCGTCCGGGTGTCGCTTCCCCGCCCCGTCGACCTCCGCCTGCGCGTCGAACCACGCGTCCCCGTCGCGGGCGACCCGACCATCGAACCCGTCGAGCTCGCACCCGGCGAGACCGCCGCCGAGTTGACGGGGACGCTCACGTGGCGGGTCGCGGGCGAGTATCGCTTAGAGCCGGCGTCGGTCCGGGTCGCCGACCGCTGGGGCCTGTTCTCGGCGACGTTCCGCGCCGGGGAGACACCGACGGCGCGAATCGACCCCCCACGACCACGCGACACCTACATCGCCGAGGGGGGTGCGAGCCTGCTGTCGACGCTCGGCCGGCAGCAGACGGTCCTCCGGGGGAACGGCTTCGACCTCGGGGAGGTGCGCGAGTACGTCCCCGGCGACGCCATCACCCGCATCGACTGGAAGGCGACGGCGCGGCTCGACGACCTCCACGTCCGTGAGTTCGAGTCAGAGACGGCCGTCGTCACCACGATGATTCTCGACGCGCGGGCGGGGCTCCACGCCGGCCCGCCGGGGGCGACGAAGTTCGACTACCTCCGGCAGGTGGCGCTGGCGCTCGTCGGCGAGTCGCGCAACTCCGGCGAGCCCATCGGCCTGTACGTCCTCGACGACGAGGGCGTCTCGGGTCTCCCGGCGCGCGCGACGGGCGAGCAGTACGAACGGCTCCGCAGACGCCTGTACGCCATCGAGACCGTCGAGGGCGCAGGGTCGGACAGCACGCGTCTCCACCGCCGCAGCCGACAGCGGACCCGGCGAGCCGCGCGGTCGCTCGAGGGTGACGAGACCGCGTTCGCCCGGCGACTCCGCCCGTTCCTCGCCGACGACGCGAGCGCGAGCGTCGAGTCCGACCGACTCTACCGCCTCCTGCGGAGCGGGCGGGCCCGGACGACGCTCGCCGGCGGGGGGACCGTTCTCACGGTCGTCCTCACCGACGACGCGAACCGCGCGGCGCTCAGAGAGAGCGTCCGCCTCGCCCAGCGCCGGGACGGTCACGTCGTGGTGTTCCTCACCCCGTCGGCGCTGTTCGACGCCGACGCCGACGACGCGGCCGACGCGCGCGCGACGTACGGTCGTCTCCGCGAGTTCGACACGTTCCGCCGCGAACTGTCCGGCATGGCCGGTGTCTCGGCGTTCGAGGTCGGCCCCGGCTCGCGCCTCGAACGCGTCCTCCGCGAGGCCGAAGCGCGCCGACAGCGCGTGGAGGCGCGCCCATGAGCGTGCCGGCACTCGCCGACGGGCGGGGGCGAGGAGCCCGAGACCGACTGCGTGCGGTGGTGCTCGGCGTCGTGGGAAGCGTCGCGCTCGCGGCGCTGTTGGCCCCGTCGTTCGGCGTGGCCGGCGTCGCCGGAGCCGCCGTCGTCGCCCTCGTCTTCGCCGTCCTCGGCGGCCCGTACGGGTACGCCGTCGGACAGGTGGTCGTCGCGGCGGTCTTCCCCGTGCCGCTGGACGATCCCGTGTTCGTGCCCGTCCAGGGCGCGCTCGTGCTCGTCTGCTTCGGTCGCCTGCTCGCGACGGCCCGGGTCGTCGAGACGGTCGGCGTCGCCCTCGGCAGCCTCGTCGTCGTCGGGGCGCTGCTCGTCGTCTCGCTGGGCTCGGTCGCCTCGCTCTGGCAGACGAGCCTGCTGCTCGTGTTCGTGGGGGCTGTCGCAACGGCTTTGTTCCGCTGGTACGAGCCACAGAGCACCACCGTGGAGGGCGCATGACATGAGCGAGGCGTCGACCGTCCGCGACGGCGAGGACCAGCGCGTGACCGAGTCGGGGCTCACCCGCGAGGAGCTCCTCGGCGAGGTCCAGCTGCTCGCCGCCGAGAACGCCCGCCTGCGCGCACAGCGTGAGAGCCGCGTCCGCCGGTCGTACCGGCGAGCCGCGGCCGGCTTCTTCGTTCTCGGGGTGCTCGCGGCCGTCGCCGCGCTCGCCGTCCCCGAGTCGCAGACGGTGCTGTTCTCGCTGGCCGGCGTGGGCCTGTTCGTCGGCGTGCTCACCTTCTGGCTGACCCCCTCGCAGGTCATCTCCGCCCCCGTCGGCGACCGGGTGTACAGCGCCTACGCCGCGACGGGGCGGGGACTCGTCACCGACCTCGACCTGCAGGAGACCGGCGTGTACGTCCCCGCGCCGACACACACGGCGGAGGCGGCCGACGTGCGGCTCTTCGTCCCTCAGGCTCGCCGCTTCGTCGTGCCGAAGGCGAGCGAACTCGAGTCGCTCCTCGTCGTGGGCGGCGACGACCGCGCCCGCGGCGTCTCGCTCGTCCCGACGGGCGCGGCGCTGCTCGCGGCGTTCGAGGAGGGCCGCGGCGACCCCGCGAGCACCGTCGAGGAGTTCGCGAGCCAACTCGCGGACGCGCTCGTCGAGGGGTTCGAACTCGTCGACGGCGCGACGGCGACCGTCGACCCCGACGGCGGGGCCATCACCATCGGCATCCGCGGGAGTTCCTTCGGTGCAGTCGACCGCTTCGACCACCCGGTCGGGTCGTTCGTCGCCGCGGCGCTCGCGGCCGAACTCGACACGCCCGTGCGGATGGAGACGCGGGCGGCTGACGACCGGCGGTCGGAGTTCGTCGTCGACTGTCGGTGGGGTGAGGTCGGTGAGTAGGCTGGGAGCCGACAGTGTGCACCGGTCGAGAGTCAGTAACCCACGACTGAAGTCGTGGGCTTGTCAGTGGACTCCTCTTCTGCCGTGAGATTCTCGAGACGCGAGAGAAACGCTCGGCACACGGTTCACCGACGCTAGACGAGCCCACCAGTGTACCGTCTGTGGCTGACGAGGGACCTGACGACCGCTCAGTCTGACGCAGGGACGACCTCGTCGACGCTCGGCGGGGCCACGCTGTCGACGATTTCGGCGACGATCTCCCGTTCCCCGCGTTCGCTGAGCATCGCGTCGGGGGTGAGCCCGAGGCGGTGTGCGAGCACTTCCGGGGCGAGTTCTTTCACGTCGTCGGGGATGACGTAGTCGCGGCCCGCGATGGCGGCGACGGCCTTCGAGCCATGCAGGAGGGCGAGCGACCCGCGCGGGGAGACGCCGTAGGCGACGTCGGGGTGTCGGCGCGTCTCACCGACCAGTTCGAGGATGTACCGCTTGACCTTCCGGTCGACGTAGACGTCGGCGACCGCCGCGCGAGCGTCAGCGATCTCGGTCGGCGTGACGACCTGTTCGACGACGCGTTCGTCCAGTTCGGGGTCGGCGTCGAAGCGGTCGAGCATCCTGAGCTCCTCGTCCTCGCTCGGGAGGTCGAGGGTGTACTTCAGCATGAAGCGGTCGCGCTGAGCCTTCGGGAGCTCGAACGTCCCCTCGATCTCGATGGGGTTCTGCGTCGCGACGACGATGAACGGCGACGGAAGCTGGAACGTCTCCCCCTCGATGGTGACGGTCTCCTCTTCCATCGCCTCTAAGAGGGCGGACTGGGTCTTGGGGGTCGCGCGGTTGATCTCGTCGGTGACGACGACGTTCGAGAAGATGGGGCCCTTCGTCACCTCGAACTCGCCCGTGGACTGGCGGTACACCTTCGTCCCGGTGATGTCGGCGGGAAGGACGTCCGGCGTCATCTGGATTCGTCGGTAGTCGAGGCCGGAGGCGCGGGCGAAGAGGTTCGCGAGCGTCGTCTTCGCGACGCCGGGGACCCCCTCGAGCAGGACGTGCCGGCGGGTGAGAAGCGCGACAGTGAGGCCCTTGACGACCTCCTCGCGCCCGACGAGCACGACGCCGACCTCGTCGACGAGGCGCTCGTAGAGTGCGGATGCGACGGTCATTGGCTACGGTTCGCCACACCGGAAGATAAGCGTTTTCGACACGTTCTCGCCGGTGAGATGTGGGGGAGTCCGCGCGGTCGCGTGAGCCGTCGTCGCGGTCGACCCGGCCACACCGCGGCCCACTCAGTCACCGCGGTCACGGCGGGCGTCGGTGAGTCGCTGGGCGACGACGGCCGCGACCCGTTCGACACTCGCGTCGTCCCAGTCGGGATGAGCGCGTCGGAGTGAGGCGCGGAGCGATGCCGCGTCCGCCCCGACAGTCGAGCGTCGATGCGGGCGACGGCCGCGGGTGCTGCCGAGGCCACGACCGCGCAGTCGAGCGCCGAGGTCCGGGGCGAACGCCCAGACGGAGACGGCGACCACCGCAGCCCCGACGAGGAGCGCCTGAAGCAGCGGTGTCCGCTGGACGATGCCGAGGGCGACGACGAACGGCGGGACCGTCGCCCCGTGGGTGAAGTCGAGGATGGTCGTCTCACGAGCCGTCACGAGGTTGTCGAGGAACTGCGCGTTGTCCGAGCGGTCGGCCATCCCGTTGAGGAAGAGGCTCGGGTCCGCGAGCGTCACCACCTGTCCGTCACCGATTCGTTCGGTCGTCGCGACGGGGTACGACCGCATGTCCTCCTCGAGGTCGAGCAGTGCGTTGCGTTCGTCGTCGAGGTACGCGAAGCCGGAGGTGGCCACGAGCACCTGTGCGCCGTTGGGTTCGACGGCGGTCGGGTGGTTGAGCGTGAGTTCGTCGACACCGCGGGTGAGCGGGTCGTCGCGGACGTCGCGGACGACGGGGAGTGCCGCCGTCCGGAAGAACGAACGCTCGTCGCGCAGGGGGCGGCCGTCGAGACGCGCGCCCGCGCCGACGCCGGCGAGGAGGTCGTTCGCCGCCGTCGGGTCGACGTCCGCGGCGACGACGAGCACGCCACCGCCCTCGACGAACGACCGGACGGTCGCGAGTTCCGCCGTGGTGTACGACGACGACGGCGCGACGACGACCGCGAGGGTCGACGGGGCGTCGGCCCGGTCGTACGCACGCGTGCTGACGGCGACGGGTTCAGCACCCGTCGCGGTCTCGGCGCGCTCACGGAGAGCCGAAGTGCCGTCCCAGTCGCTGTTGTAGGCACTGTACGTCGTCGGCGACGTGGTCGCGCCGGCGGCGGTGGCCACGAGGAGGACGACGAAGAAGGCCGCGAGCGCGGCGCGGGGGAGCAGCGCCTCCCGGTTCATGTCGGCACCGCCAGGATGGCCTGGAGCCGCGTGACCACCAGGTACCCGAAGCCGACGAAGCCCAAGAGGGCGATGACGCCGAGCCCCGACCGCCACTGCTGGATGCGGTTCAGCGGCGCTGTCAGCTCCGTGACGACGAGGAAGCCGATGAGCGACGCCACGTAGAACAGGTCGAAGTTCAGCGAGCCGAACGCCGACAGGAGGACGAGGGAGACGACGAGCCACCCCACGAGCAGGTAGAGGAAGCGGAGACGCGCAGAGAGCATACCAACGTTCACGGCAGCCGATAGCTTGTATCTTTCCGGACGGGTGTCGGCACGTCGCACGGGCAGCGTCGGGACGTGGGGGCGAGGACGAGCATGGCCCGGTCAGCGAGCGTCGTCGCCGGCGGCGTCGACGCCCGTCTCGGTGAGGTCAGTCGTCGTCGGGCCCGTCGTCTGGGTCCGGCTGGCCAGCGTCGCTCCGGCGAGCGTCACGGCGCGCCGGCGGAGGTACTTCGTGGAGAGCCGTTCACACGAGCCACCCAGCAACAGCTTCGAGAGCTTCGGGATGAACGACGAGTAGCGGATGCCGGACTCCTCGTCGCCGTAGCGCGCGTGCATCGGCACGTTGCGGACGCGGAGGTCGTAGACGTTCAGATGCATCAGCAGGTCGTTGAGGAACCCGTAGCCGTCGTACAGGTCGTCGACGTCGATGGTCTCGAGCGCCTGCCGCGAGATGGCGGTGTAGCCGTTCTGTGGGTCCGAGAGCGACCAGTAGCCGCTGGCCGCACGGGTCAACAGCGTGAGGACGACGTTGCCGAACAGGCGGAACGGCGGCATGCCGGTCCACGAGTCGAGACTGGAGAGACGGTTGCCGACGGTGTAGTCGGCCTCTCCGCGGACGACGGGCCCGACGATCTCGTGGAGGATGTCGGGGTCCATCTGGCCGTCGGCGTCCATCACGGCGACGACGTCGATACCGTCTTCGAGCGCCCGGCGGTAGCCGTTCTTGACGGCGGCACCGCGGCCCTGGTTCACCTCGTGGTGGATGGTGACGACGCGTGGGTCGTAGCTGTAGCCGCCGTCGCCGACGACGCCGGCGAGGAGAGGCTCGGCGTCCGCCGCGGCGGCGTTGGCCGTCTCGGCGTGCGCGAGCATCTCGGTCCACGTCTCGTCCGACGAGCAGTCGTCGACGATGTACGCACGGTCGACGAACGCGGGGAAGCTGTCGATGACGCGGCCGACGAACCTGGCCTCGTTGTACGCGGGGACGACGACAGCGATGGTCTTACTGCCTAACATGGAGGGCCTCTGTGAGAGTCGGGAGCGCGACAGTGGTCATGATGTTCTCGACCGGGACAACGTCGAGCGGACCCTTTGTTAGCGCTATCCGACCAGTCGGTTAGTGAAGGTCAATATTTCGCACTCGCCGGCGCACCAGGGGTTAGGTCGTTCCTGCACCGGATGCCACCGGGACGCACCGGCGGCGAGAGCGCGGCGCGGCTGTCTGTCCGGAGCGAGGGGACGGCGGCGAGACGGGCGACGACGCCGGGCGGGGGAGCGGCGCGGAGACGAGGAAGCAACGGTGGCCGGGAACGAGAGACGAGACAGGAACGAGAAGTAGTGCAGAAGACGGGAGACGAGACAGGAACGAGAGACGGTGCGAGAAGCGATCAGAGCGCGGAGGTCGGAGTCGACAGCTCCGCCTCCGTCGGCGAGGTCGGTGTCGGGTCGTCGGGCGCGTCCTCGCTGACACGGGCGGCGACGAGGTCGGCGTACAGCGCCTCGATATCGCCCGCGATGCGGTCCCAGTCGAAGCGTTCGTGGACGAGTTCGCGGTTCCGCGCGCCGACGACTGTCCGGAAATCGGCGTCGGTCAGGAACGGGCGGATGGCGACGGCGAGGTCGTCGGGCGTCGCCGCGACGGGGACGATAGCGCCGTGGTCGTCGGTGACGAAGTCCGGGAGCGCGCCGACGGGCGTGGTGACGACCGGGAGCTCTGCGTGCATCGCCTCCAGGACGACGGTCGGGAGGCCCTCCGAGACCGACAGCAGGACGAACAGGTCCGACACCTGGTACGCGGCGAGGAGTTCCTCGCGGGGGAGGCCGGAGGCGAAGCGGACGCGGTCGTCGGCGAGGGCGTGGAGTCGTTCGGCGTACGCCTCGTCACCGGCACCGATGACGAGCGCCTGGCAGTCGACGTCGGCGAGGGGCCCGACGAGCGTCTCGACGAGCAGTTCGGGGTTCTTCTCGGGGACGAGCCGGCCGACGAACAGCACCGTGGGCTTCGTCGGGTCGAGGTCGTACTTCGCGCGGAACGCGTCGACGACGTCGGGCGCGACGTTCACCTCGTTGAGGTCGATGCCGTTGGGGATGACCGCGACCTTCTCGCTCGGCACGTCGAACTCGCGGTGGAGGCGGGCGGCCTCGGTCTCGCCGAGGACGATGATCGCGTCACAGCGGTCGAAGACCCGCTGGGCGAACGGGCGGTACGCGCGCGAGACGAGTCGGGCGAAGAGGCTGGTGAAGGGTTGGAAGCCGTGGACGGTGACGACGACGGGCACCTCGGGGGGGAGCGCGAAGACGGCTTCGAGCGACGAGAGCGTCCACGGGCTGTGGAGGTGGTAGACGTCGGCGTCGCTCGCACGGAGGCGGCGGAACAGTTCGAGCGAGAACGGGTTTCGCAGGACGGACGCGTCGGTCCGGCAGTAGGTCACCCCGTCGAGTTCGGTGGGGACGGCCGCGCCGCGGAGGCTCTCGTCGGTCGTCACGACGTGGGTCCGGTGCCCACCCTGTGTGAGCGACTCACAGAGACGGGAGGTGTAGTACTCCAGCCCGCCGTACATCGGGAGATAGTGGTGGTTCACGTGCGTGACGTTCATCGACCATAGGAGGGAGAGCACCCACATTGTAAGGCCGTTCGTAGCGGCCGTTAGCGGGCTGCTACCGCGCGGAGCGCTTCGAATGCGGGTCGGTACGGGTCGAATAACTAACCCCCGAACGCCCGACCTGAAGGCCAGTAAATGGGACAGCAGACACACCACGTCGAGCGGGCGGAACAGCGCGTCGAGGGCGACGAGCGGGTCACCCTCTGGTACTTCATCGGCGCGCTCGCGGTGGGCGGAGCGGAGCGGACGCTCGTCGACCTCGTCAACAACGTCGACCGCGACCGGTACGACGTGACCATCTGGACGATGTTCGACGACAACCGCCTCGCGCCCGACGTCGACCCCGCGATTCCGATTCGGACGCTGGGGATGAAGAACGCGCGCGACGGCGACACGTTCGTCGGCGGAGCCACGAACCCGCTCGACTACGTCCGCGTCCCACTGCGGTTCGTCCGCGCGGTCCGCCGCGAGCGCCCGGACATCGTCCAGTCGTTCCTCTTCTTGGACAACACCGTCGCCCGCATCGCCGGCCTCGCCTCGCCGGAGACCCTCGTGGTCACAGGCGCGCGCGGGCTCCAGAACCGGACGAACCCCGTGGTGAAGGCGGTCGACCGCCTCCTCATCCCGCTGTCGGACTACATCGTCTCGAACTCTGTCTCGGGCGCGCGCACGTACGTGCGACGCGGGGCGAAAGCCGACCGCGTCGACGTCGTCCACAACGGGCGGAACCTCGACGCGTTCGTCGACGCGTCGCCCGCGCCCCTGCGCGAGGAGCTGTCGATCCCCGCCGACGCGCCGCTCGTCGGCATGGTGAGCCGTCTCGTCCCGAAGAAGGGTCAGGTCGACCTCGTCGACGCGTGGCCCCGAGTGCGGGAGTCACACCCGGACGCCCACCTCGTTCTCGTCGGCGACGGTGCCGAACGGGGGGCGCTGGCGGCGCGGGCCGCGTCGCTCGGCGTCGCGGACAGCGTCCACTTCACCGGGAACCGCGACGACGTCCCGCAGGTGCTCGCCGCCCTGGACGTCTTCGTCTTCACGTCGTACAGCGAGGGGCTCTCGGGGGCGCTCTTGGAGGCGATGGCGGCCGGCAAACCCATCGTCGCGACGGGTATCGTCGAGAACCGCGAACTGGTCACCGACGGCGAGACGGCGACACTCGTGCCGACCCACGCGCCCGACGCGGTTGCACGGGCGGTCGTCGCCCTCCTCGCCGACCCCGGACGGGCGGCCGCGCTGGGACGGGCCGCACAGGCCGAGGCGGTCGAGCGCTTCTCCCTCGAGCGGATGGTCGAGAACTTCGAGGCGTTCTACGAGTCGGTACTGACCGACTGAGCGTGCCGAACACACCCCGAGGTTCCCCCGGACGACGACGGAATCGTCGGGGTGCCGAGTGGCTCGACGTATCGCTGCTGTGGCTCTCAAATCTGATATCAAATTAGTTCGGTTTCGGCAAGTACAGTTCGGAAAAAATGACCTTTGGCGTCACCAGAGTTGATTAATAGCCTATTATCTCAGCGATTCGTCTCGAAAAACCGCAAGACAGCGCCGATGTCAGCCGAGCTAAATAAGACGCGCCTGATAATCAGAATTGCATGATAGTCAGATTTTTCAGAATATTTTTCAAACAATAAGCTTATGTAATTAACCTTCTCATAACCGAGTGGATGGCACGCGACAAGCAACGAGACTCCGATCAATCTACGGACGGAATCCGGCTCGGCCGCCGCTCGTATCTCAAGATGAGCGCGACGGCCGTCGCCGCGGCGGCGGCGTTCGTCGGCCACGAGCAGGTGACGTCCGTTCCGAAGCAGGCGGCCGTCACGGTCCACGGGTACGGGGGCCGACCGGTCGTCCAACAGCACGGGTCACAGACGGTCAACGCCGTCTCGGGCGGTTCGCTGGCACAGCTCAGCGTGGCGACCGAGACCGAACCGAACGACACCAAGGCGACGGCACAACGGGTGGGGGTCGGCACCTCGCTCGAGGCGACGCTCACCCCTGCCGAGGTCGACTGGTACGCCTTCGAGGCGGCACGGGGCGCGCACGTCGTCCTCGAACTCGACCGCGCGGCGGCGGATGGCATCACGGCGCTCATCCTCTACGGGCCCGATGGCGACTACCTCAACCTGCGCTACACGGGCAGCGACGTCCCGGCACGGGTCGACCTCGACAGCGCGCCGACGTCGGCGACCTACTACGCGCAGGTCGTCGACATCCAGGAGGGGAGCGGCGACTACACGCTCGACGTGATGGACGGCGACGCGGTGACGCCGACCGAGACCCCGACGCCGACGCCCACACCGACGCCGACCGAGACCCCGACGCCGACCCCGGTGGACGACACCTTCGGGAAGCAGGGGTACGGCAAGTACGGCTACGGCGGTATCTCGTCGTAGCCGCACCGAGCGGCGAACGACACGGCACACGACGACAACGGCACGCGAACCAGACACCCACACGGCACGCGAACCACAGACGACACCCACGACACAGCACGAGACCATGACGAGTAACCACGAGTACGACACCCCCGAGCCCGGCACGCTCGACTGGCACATCCCCCTGAACGACAACTTCGAGAAGCTCGACACGGACGTCGAGATTCGCGACGTCGACGCGAACAGAGCGAACTACGAGGCGAAAGCCGGCGCGAAGTTCTTCGCGACGGACACCCAGAAGGTGTACGTCGGCGACGGCTCCGCGTGGGCCCACGTCGGCGACGTCGCGAAGTTACCCGGCGACGTCTACGTCCAGTCGGCGGAGCCGGCAGACCCCTCCGACGGGGACATCTGGATCCAGACGAACTGAGCCAGCGCCATGACGACCTACTACATCGACCCGGCCAACGGCAGCGACGCGAACGCGGGGACGTCCCCCACCGACGCGTTCGCGACGTTCGGACCCGTCGAGAGCGACGGCGAGAACGCCCTCGGTCCGGGAGACACGGTCAAGCTCCGCGACACTGGGGTCCTCTATCCGCCGTCGAAGCCCGTCTGGTGGCAGACAAAAGGGACGGCCTCCGAGCGCATCGTCATCGAGGCGTACGAGGACGAGCGCCCGGTCATCGACTGCTCGAACTACGACGGCCACGGCATCGACCTCTGGGGCGTCCAGCACATGACGTGGCGAGGCATCGAGGTCCGCAACGTCGGCAAGAACGCCATCCGGTGTAACGGCACCGACGGGCAGGCCTCGCGGAACTGCCTGTTCGAGGACATGGAGATCCACCACTACGGGAACACCTCCCAGTGGAACGGCAACGGCCTCATCTTCTACGGGCGGTCGTTCGACCACACGATTCGCGACGTCGTCTGCCACCACGGCGCGGACGACGGCGACTCCGACGGCTTCTACATCGGCGGGTCGAACTCGGCGGGGCGAAGCGGCGGCCACACCTTCATCCGGTGTGAGGCGTACCGCAACGCCGACGACGGGTTCGACTTCTTCGACAACGACCCCGAGCGCCCCTCGGTGATGGTCGACTGTCTCGCCTACGAGAACGGCACGGACGGTGACGGCGCGGTCGGCGACGGCAACGGTTTCAAGGTCGGTGGCGGCTGGGGGACGGGCGGGAACGTCCTCAGGCGCTGTATCGCCTGGGACAACACCGCACGCGGGTTCGACACCAACGGCTCGTCGGTGACGAACGAGTTCTACCACTGCACCGCGTGGAACAACGGCACGTACGGCTTCCACTTCACCGGTGACACGGACCCCGACCACTACGCGCGCAACTGTGCGTCGTTCGACAACGGTAACCAGGAGGTCGGCTCGCTCTGGAACGTCAACTCGGGGTCGAACACCTGGGACCTCGGTATCGAGCGCCCCTCGTTCGTCTCGACGGACCCCACCTCCCCGGACTTCGTCCAGCCGACGGCCGACAGCCCGCTGGTCGACGCCGGCACCGACGTCGGCATGGACTACTCGGGCGAGGCGCCCGACATCGGTGCCGTCCCCGCCGGGGACGTCACGACGGAGCCGACCCCGACGGCGTCGCTCATGATCGGCGACGGCGGGACCTACGTCGAACCCGTCGGCGTCCGGTACTTCGACGGGAGTGCGTGGCAGAGCGCCGCGCTCAGCGTCGCACAGGACGGCGGGTTCGTCGAGGCGATGGGGAGCGTCCCCTACGACGGCTCGGCGGACTCGGACTCGCCCGATTCGGGCTCGGACGGTTCCGAGTCGGATTCGGGGTCGACGACCCCGAGCGGTGTCCTCGAAGACTTCGAGGGCGACCTCTCGGCGTACGCCGGCGACACCGGCGCGTTCTCGCGCTCGTCGAGCCGCCCCTACGCGGGCGACGGCCACCTCGAGTCGTCGAGCAACGGGGGCATCTGGCACACCGGCCTCGACACCGAAATCGGCGCGACCTACGACGTCCGCGTCTGGCAGTACGGCGGGACGTTCGCGCAGGTGCTCTGCTGCGTCGACGAGGCTTCGACCGGGAAGGACGACCTCTCCGGCTACGGAATCGAGGTCGACTTCGGCTGGAGCAAGGAGCTCTCCATCGTCCGGTACGACGACGGGGCCACGACGACACTGGCGAGCCAGTCCTGCGAGCAGTACCCCGAGTCGTGGAACCGCGTCGAGTTCTCCCTCGACGGCGACGGGAACATCGCCGCGAGCGCGTCCACCGAAGACGGCACGGAGTTCGCGACGGTCTCGGCGACGGACACGGCGTACACGAGCGGGGCGCTCGGGTTCGGTGCCGACAACACGTCGGTCTCGTTCGACGACCTGAGAAAACGCTGAACGGTGGACCGCGAGTGCGGGACGGCCCGCCCTCGTAGTCCCGCCGCGCGCGACGCACACCGCGACCGAACCGACAGCCGCCGGCGAGCGGCGTGAATCGATAGCCGACCCCGAGCGGCGACCCCACTGCACCGCCGACAGAGACGGAGACGGGGACGGGACGACGGGCCGGTCAGGCGGCGGAGACGGGGGTGTCCGTCCCCGCTGCCCTGGTCTCGTCTGTCTCGGCTGTCGACTCTTGCGGCACGGTTGCGGTGCCAGGGCGGGCGCGACGACCTCGCGCCCGCACACAACGCGCGAACGAGAGTCGAATGTAGCAGTTTCTCGCAGTCGGATGCGTATCGGCCTCTGTCTCGACCGACGGCGGACAGTCGAGGCGAGCGCGAGTCACGCGTGCCGCGTTCCGACCGGGTCGCGAGTGAAAGCCGAACAGGAGTCACCTGAAGTGACCGCAGGTACAAGCGACGGGTCCGCCAGTCACGCCGGGGCGACAACGGGAGCCGTCACCGGTCGGACGTCGGCCCCGGTGTCGGCGTCGGTCACGGGGGCACCGCCGGAACCGGACGCGGTGGTGGCCTGCGCACCCGCGTCGGCCCCGGAGGCAGCCGCGGCAGCCGGTTTCTCGTCGGTCCAGCGGACGAGCCAGCCCTCGAAGCCGCCGTTCGAGTAGACCTTCTGGACGGTGCGGTCGCGGCTCATCCGTTCGAGGGTCGTCTCGTCGTGGAGGAACAGCGCCTCACGCTGTGCGTCGGTGAAGTACGACGTCTCCAGATACGCCCGGTCGTACTCGTGGGTGGCGACGTAGCCAGCACCGATGCCGACCGACGCCCGGTCGTACTCGTCGTATCCGAACTGTGGGGCGAGCGCGAACTTCGGGTACTGCTTGCCCGTCCCGCTCACGCGCATCAGCGTCCGGTCGTGTTTGACGTCCGTCCCCGCGGTGGTGAAGTACTGCGTCTTCTGGGTGAGCGAGTGCGAGCGGATCAGGTGGTCGCCGGTCGAGTGTTCGAGGAGGAAGAAGGCCCCCTCGTGTTCGCTCTGGGTCATGTGCTTGTTCGGGTCGTACACGGTGAAGCTCCCGAGGAGCGCCGACGAGAGCACCAGCAGGGTGAGCACGACGGCACCCACGGTCCGGGTGACGCCGCGGGGCCACGAGAGCACCCGGACGAACAGCAGAGCGGTCAGCACCATCGCCATCAAGATCATGTACCGCGAGACCCGGATGGGGCCGTTCGCGACGAGCGAGACGGCGATGAACGTGGCGGCGATGCCCGCGCCGATGACGAATTCGGTGGCGAGGTAGCTCTCGGCGTAGTCGGAGCGACGGCGGAGGAGGTCCGCGAGCACGACGAGACAGACGACGCCGGCGAGCGCGAAGAGGATGAAGACGGCACCGTACAGCTCGACGAACCGCATGACGAGCTCCTCGGTGTTGAGGACGGAGCCGGCGAGGAGGTCGGCCTGCTTGTCAGCGGCGCTCTCACCCTGGGCGGCGACGATCTCGCGGATGTTCTCCTGGGTGCGCGGGAAGCCGATGTACCAGATGAACGTCGCCGGGAGGATGGCGAACGCGAGTCGGGCGCGGAGCGTCCGGACGGGCGTCTTGGTCACGAACCGGTAGACGTGGCCGAAGACGAACGTGCTCGTGATGAGGACGACGAGCAGGAGGGCCGTGATGGGGTGGAAGAACACCATCGCGAGGCCGTACACCGTCGCGAGCGCGACGTACCGCTGCGCGTTCGTCCGACGGCCGCGTTCGAGCATGAGAAGCACGAGCGGGAAGAGGAAAAACGAGAGGACCGAGGGGTGAAGCTGGGTGTAGAACTTCGAGAAGACCAGCGGCATCCCCGCGGCGATGCCCAGCGGGAGGCCGGCGGGCGACCCCGTGAGTTCGCGGACGAACAGGCCGATGCCGCCGATGAACGCGAGCGCGAAGACGAACGGGACGAGGCTCACGAGCGACTCGACGGGGACACCCACGAGCACGAGTTCGCTGAAGAGGAAGTGTTCGTGGGGGTAGAACACGCGCCCCGAGAGCAGACCGCTGTAGACGAGCTCTTTCACCGCCGTGAGGTGAAAGAGCGAGTCGGAGTGGCCGCGGCCGTAGAGGAAGTAGCCGCGGACGAGCGGGAGCGAGAAGAACAGCCCGTACTGCGTCGCGAGGAGGACGAACCCGTGTTTCCAGTAACTGCTGCCCGTCGCTCCAGCGCCGACGAACGTGACGAGGAGGGCGGCGAGTCCGACGCCGAAGGCGACCCAGAAGGGGAGGGGGAACGCCTCGATGAGCGACGGCTCGTACGCCGTCGCCGGCGGCGTGGCGACGATGTAGGCCGAGAGGACGGCGATGGCGGCGGCGGCCACGAGGACGGCCACACGCTGGGCGGTGACGCCGTACAGGAACGAGACGGACGTCGGCGTGAGGGTGACCTGTCGGCGCGTCGAGTTCACGAGGTCGGGCGCCACGGCGAATCACCTCCACTGGACCGGCACAGAGCGTAGAGAGTCACGCTCAGAGGAGGGGTGAAACCGGCATTGTAATGACGCCGATAACCGTCGAAACCGCCGATTTCGTCCGGTCACCGGGGCGGGAGGCCGGCCGGACGGGTCCGAGCGCGGGCCGCCACGACCGGCCAGCGCGAGACGTCCAGCCAAGCGAGAGGTGGTCCGCCCGCGCGATGGACGCGACCGTGCATCGATGGGCGGACGAGCGCACGTGGTGTCCGGACGAGACCACCGACCGCCGGGAACCGACAGCAGAAATGTGAACGAAAAACCCGGGCTGCCACGATATTCACAACGAACAGGCATTTTTTTCACGCGAATCGTTGTGAACGACCGTGACAGAATTGTCAGAAAAGTAGAAAACTTATATCCGAGTAAATCTTTAGTCAGCATGCAATGAACTGGAAACACAAGCGCGACCGGTCGACGGCCGAATCCAAGAAGCACGAGCCCCGGACGGGGACTCGCTGGTCCTTCGTGGCGGCGGCGGTCACCATCGCATAACACACCGGTCGACGCGTTCGACGACACGAGCCGCACAGAGACACCCGTTTTTCCGCAGGACCGTCCCCGAGAGCGACAGCGCCGTCGCGCGGTCGGGCGACGACGACGCGTCAGTGCGTGCCGGAGGCACAACGACGAACACCCCCCGGACACAACGGTGAGGCAGATGAACCCGAACGAACTCCGCGCGTCGATTCCCGCGCTCGAAGAGGTCGTCTACCTGAACACTGGAGCGAGCGCCCCGCTGCCCCGGCCAGTAGCCGAGGCCGTCCAGTCGTGCGTCACAGAGCAGGGGTATCGCGCCCCCACCGAGGAGGGGATGTACACGTACGCGTTCGAGGTGTACGACGAGGCGCGGAGGGCCGCGGCCGGCCTCCTCGGGGCGGACGAGTCCGAGGTCGCCCTCACGCAGTCGACCACGGACGGCATCAACCGCATCGCCTGCGCCAGCGAGTGGGAGGCCGGCGACGTCATCGTCACGACCGACGTCGAACACAGCGCGGGCGAGTTGCCGTGGCGTCGGCTGGCGGACCTCCACGGGGTCGAGGTCCGCATCGTCGAGACCGACAGGGGGCGACTGGACCCCGACGACGTGGCCGACGTCGTAGACGAGGACGTCCGCCTCGTCTCGCTGTCGGCGACGGAGTGGGCGTACGGCTGTCGGCTCCCCGTCGAGGCGGTGACCGAACTGGCGCACGACGTCGGGGCGCGCGTCCTCGTCGACGCGGTCCAGGCCGTCGGGGCGCGGCCTGTCGACGTCGAGTCGTGGGGAGCGGACTTCGTCGCGGCCGCGGGTCACAAGTGGCTTCTGGGCCCGTGGGGGGCCGGCTTCCTCTACGTCCGCGAGGGGGCCGAAGACTGGCTCACCCCCCGGCAGATCGGCTACCGGAGCGTCGAGGACGCCAACACCGCGGACTACGAGTACAAACCCGGTGCCCAGCGACTCGAAGTCGCGACGACGAACCCGGCCCCCTACGCGGGACTGGTCGAGGCCATCGAGCGCGCGCAGGCGGACGGCGTCGACGTCCGAATGGAGCGCATCGCGGCGCTCACCGGCTACCTCAAGTCTCGCATCCCCGACGAGAAGCTGTTGAGCCCCCCGTCGTTCCACTCCGGGCTGGTGACCGTCGAAGTGGACGACCCCGAGGGGACCGTCGAGCGTCTCGACGAGCAGGGTGTGAAGGTTCGCGTCATCCCGAGTATCGACTGCGTCCGTGTCTCGGTCCACGCGTTCAACACCCGCGCCGACCTCGACCGCTTCGTCGAGGGCGCGGGCCTCACGGCGTGAGGCGGGGCGAAGTCAGTTCGGAGGAGGGAGTAGGGCTCGCCTACCCGACACGCGAGCGACGAGAGGCGGTTTAGGCGGCCCATGTTAATGCCGGAATCGGTCGTTCGAGGGGTAATGACTCAGGGCAAGGTTCTTCTCATCGGGATCGACGCCGCGTGCTTCGAGCAGCTCGACCCGCTGTTCGACCGGGGTGAGCTGCCGGCCATCCGGGCGCTCATCGACGAGGGCGTGGCCCGCGACCTCGACACGACGTTCCCACCGTGGACCCCGTCGGCGTGGCCCTCCGTCGTCACGGGCGTCGAGCCGTGGCGCCACGGCGTCTACGACTTCCACTCGTACGACGACGGTGCCCCCCGACTGGTGAGCGCCGCCGACGTCCGGGCGCCGTTCCTCTGGGAGACGCTGTCGGCGCACGGGCTGTCGTCCGTCGTCGTGAACGTGCCTGTGACGCACCCACTCCACGCGTTCGACGGCGCGCTCGTCCCTGGCTATCTCGCACCGGAGGGTGCACCGGTGATGGTCGACGGGGAGGAGCGTTCGCTGGCCGACCTCGGCCTCGACGACTACACCGTCTACGGCCGCGACGCGGGCTCGAAGGCGGGACGAATCGCGGAGTACGAGCGCCTCATCGACTCCCGGGTCGCCGTCGCCGAACGCCTCGCGGACGAGCGCGACTGGTCGTTCATGATGGTGCAGTTCCAGGCCCCCGACGCCGTCTTCCACACCGACGGCACCGACCTGGAGGCTATCGCCCGTGTCTACCGCCGCGTCGACGCCGGCGTGAAGCGCCTGTGTGACCTCGTCGGCGCGGACGACCACGTCGTCCTCGTCTCGGACCACGGCATCCACCAGTACGACCGCGTCGTCTACCTCAACGCCTGGCTCCGCGAGCGCGGCGACCTCGTCACCTCCGAGACGGCAGAACGCCACGTCTGGAACGAGGGCGAGAAGCACGCGATGCGCGGTAACGACGACGCGGACGGGGACGACCACGGGACGTCACTCCGAGAGCGTGCCGTCGGTGGGGTCCTCGGTGGGCTCTCCCGGGTCGGACTGACTCCGACGCGCGTCGAACGCCTCCTCGCACGCGTCGGCCTCGACGAGGCCGTCGCTCGAGTGCTCCCCGAGTCGCTCCTCCTCGAGGTGGTCGACGCCGGCGAGTACGTCGACGTCGAGGGCTCTGCGGCGTACTGCCGCTCGCTCTCCTCGCTCGGCATCCGCTGTAACGTCGCCGGACGCGACGACGGCGGCGTCGTCCCCGCGGCGGAGTTCGACGCGTTCCGGGCCGAACTGGTCGCGGACCTGCGTGCGCTGCGTGCGCCCGACGGCTCGCTCGTCTTCGAGGCCGTCGAAGACCGCCACGCGCTCGTCGACGACGTCCAGAACGAAGCGAGCGCGCCCGACATCCTGCTCCGTCCCGCGGGGATGCGCTGGAAGGTGTCGGACGTGGTCCGTGAGCGTGTCTTCGGCGAGACCGACGAGTTCAGCCACACCTGGACCGGTCTCGTCGTCGCCGCGGGGCCGAAAATCGACCCCGAGACCGGCTTCGGCGCCTCTACGCCCTCGGTCGTCGACATCGCGCCGACGGTCCTCACGTTACTCGGAATCGACCCGAGCGGCCTCGACGGACGTTCGCTGGTCGACGACGGCGTCCCCCTCGAGCCGGCTCTCGAAACCGGCGAGCGTCGGTTCCTCACCGCCGACGACGAAGCCGACGGCAAGGACTTCGACGTCGTCGCCGACCGACTCAAGCAGATGGGCTACCTCGACTGAGTCGTATCAGTCAGTTTGTAAATTCGAGAGAACTACACCAGATTCTTCATATTCGCAATGTTGATTAAATCCTCGACGACGTCATCGATTCGACCGTCTTCCTCGAGAATGTCGAGTGTAGCCTCGAGATCGGTTTTCAACTCGAAGCGATAGTGCGCTCCACCCTGAATCCCCGTGTTTCGGGTTTCTGCAAACAAGAATCCCTGCATCCCGAGACTCTGGAGATGGTCTCGGACACGACGCTCAACGAGTCGGTTCCCATCGAGACGATTGACGATTGATTTGTACTTCTGGTACACTTGCCGCGTTCGAGCTGGCGTTTCTGCGTCGATTTCGAGTGCCACGACGGATAGAAGTGCGAACTGATCCTGAGTTGTCAGACTTCGCATCCCTTCTTCGATCCGTTTTCGTTCGAGGATGTCACGAGCCTCACGTACGTGTTGTTCAATCACGAGCTCATCGTCACGATTGAGTGCCAACTCACCTGCTTTATACAAGAGACGGATAGCCTGACGGGCGCTGCCTTCGTCTTGGGCAGCGAACGCTGAACAGAGTGGAATCACCTCGGTATCAAGGGCACCGGCAACGAATGCGCGTTCTGCACGTCGCTCCAGGATTGTTGTCAACTGATTTGCGTTGTACGGTGCGAACTCGATCTCCGAATCGTAGAGCGAATCTTTGACTTTGGGCGAAAGATTGTCACGGAATTGAAGGTTATTACTAATCCCGATCACACTCACCCATTGGTCGTCGATATAACCGTTTTTCCGTGCTCTCGGAAGCTCATACAGAAGTTCGTCGTTACTTCCAATCGCGTCGATCTCGTCGATGACGATAATGACCGTGTCATCAAGACGACTAATTTCCTGATATAGGAGATCGAACATCGACTGCTGATCGATTCCACTCGGTTTCTTCGTCCCATCACGAATCTCCTTGATGAGGTGTGCGCAGAGCTGATAGCTGGTTGTTTGATTGTTCGCACTCGTCTTGACGACACTCAGATTGAGATCGTCGCGACTATCGGCGTATTCTTGGAGCAGCTCAATTTCGTGGTCGATTGCGACGGTTTTCCCTTGGCCAGTTTTTCCGTACAGAAAGAGGTTGTGCGCGTTAACTCCTCTTGTTGCAGGCGCGAGAGCGTTCCTGATTTCCTCGAGTTCTGGTTTCCGTTCGGGGAGTTGCTCGGGTTGCCAGTCTTCTTTTAATACGCGTTCGTCGGCGAAGATGTCAACAGACGTCTCATACGGATTCCCTTCAAGTGTGCCGTAAGGATTCTCCGAGCTCGGTTCGTCACCGTCCATATTATCTGACATCAATAAGATGATGATTAATAAAACCCCCGTGTCCGGAGCGTCCAGTGTGTCTGCATAGTAGTTCTTATTTATATCCTCACCCCCCACCATGTCCGCATAATGTCTCCGAAAGGAACCAATAGTTCGTAGAGAACTAGTAATAAGTGAGTGTAAGCAAAGATTTAAATAATATGAATACGGGTGGCGCGTGACATCCAGCGAATTAATTTGAGATGGTATTCGTGAGTGAAAACCAGCGCGCGTCCAATCCCCCCGAACCTCTCACCTAACTTATGAGGACACGTGGGGGGAGGGAGCATTATCCAACTAATTTATGAGGACACGGTGGGGGGAACGGGGAGACTTCTTGTGACATGATAATCACTTGTGTTCGGGCCGGTTCGTCTCGCGGTCGGCGACGGCGTCGAGCACCGCAGCCAGTGCTGTCGCGGCGCGGTCGAGGAGTTCCTCGCCCCACTCCTCGGAGGCCCTGGTCGGGTCGCCGACGGTGCCGTTGTCGGTGAACTCCGCGCTGTCGAACGCGAGGTTTACTTTCTCTACCCACTCGCCCCACCCCGCACTCCCGCCGTCGCGGGCCTCCGCGAACCGCTCCTCGTCCAGGAGGTCGGGGTGGGTCGCGAGGAGGAGCGACGTCTCCAGCGGGCCGCCGTGGCCCATCTCCGCGGCGTCGTCACCGACGGCGTCGAACCACGTGAACGGGACGGCGTACGCCTCGTCGTGGCGGGTGATCTCCCCCGCGACCTCTCGGAGCGCGTCGACGTTGCCGCCGTGGCCGTTCACGAGGACGACGCGGTCGAAGCCGTGGTGGGCGAGGCTGGCGACGACGTCGCGGACGTACGCGCGGAAGGTGTCGGGAGCGACCCAGAGCGTTCCGGTGAACTGGCGGTGTTCCTCGGCGACGCCGACCGGGATGGCAGGCGTGACGACCACGTCGCGGTCACACCGCTCGACACCGGCGTCGGCGACGGCACGGGCGGTCAGCGTGTCGGTTCCGAGCGGGCCGTGCGGGCCGTGCTGTTCGGTGCTGCCGACGGGGACGACGGCCAGGTCGGTCTCGACAGTGTCGACGTCCGTCCACGAGCGTTCGGCGAGGCGCATACCGTCGTCTTCGCCGCGGGAGGCGTATAGGTGGCTCGGAGCGCGACGGAACCGTGCGGGCGCGCCGGCGGTCGAGACGTGAGCGCGTGGGCTACTGATGCGTGGGTACGGAGTGAACACGGCGGTAGGGGCGGCGTACATCCAGAATTCGGCCGGTAGAGGGTGGGTAACTATCTGAGTCACACACCTCAGAACGCGCAATGACCGAGCACGATTCTCCCTCGACCTGCCGGACTGCCCCGCGTGAGGCCCGACCGTGACCAGCGTGCCGCTCGTCAGCGTCGTCCTCCCGACGTACGACCGGCCCGACCGCCTCCGCCGAGCGCTCGAGAGCGTCGCCGCACAGACGTACCCGAGCATCGAACTCGTCGTCGTCGACGACTGCTCGCCGACGCCGCTAGAGCCGGTCGTCGAGGGTGTCGACCTGCGGAGCCTCCGGCGCGTCGTCTACCTCCGTAACGAGGAGAATCGGGGCGGGAACGCGACACGGAACCGCGGGATCAACGCCTGTACGGGCGAGTACGTCGCCTTCCTCGACGACGACGACGAGTGGAAACCGTCGAAGCTCGCCCGCCAGGTGGCCACCTTCGAGGCGAGCGACGACGACGTCGGTCTCGTCTACGTCGGCACCGAACTCCGCCAGAACGGACGGCCGGTGAACACAGTCGTCCACACGCTCCGCGGCTGGGTGACGGACGCGCTTCTCCGGGGTGAGTCCATCTCGGAGTACTCCGGCGTGATGGTGCGCGCCGACGTCTTCGACACCGTGGCGTCCCCCGACGAGCGGTTCCCCAGCTGGTCGGACCGCGAGTGGTTCGTGCGGCTGTCGCTGGGGTGTGCCTTCGAGGCCTGCGAGGAACCCCTCGTCGTGCGCCACCTCGAAGGCGACGACCGGGTGACCAAGAACTACGTGACGAAGCGCGACGTGACGTACCCGCTGTTCATGGAGACGTTCCGTCCACTGGCCGCCGAACGAGGGATGGGGCGAGCGTTCGAGGCAGCGATGGCCGGGAAGATGGGCCGGACCGCCGTCCAGCACGGCCACTACGCCGACGCGCGACGGTTCCTCCTCCGGTCGCTCCGCCTCGACCCGACCGACCTCGAGGCGTATCTGTTCCTCGCGACCGCGTTGGGCGGGCGATACACCTACGCGCCGGCACGGCGCGGGCGACAGCTCCTCCACCGGGTGGTGGGGCTGTGAGCGACGCCGGCCCCAGCGGTCGCCCCGTCACGAACTGGGCGAGTCCGGACCCGACGCGCCGGCAGGGAGCCGACGGGTCGACGGCGAACAGAGCGACGGTCAGCGGACCGGCTACCGGCGGACCGGCCACCAACGGGTCGACCGCCACGAACGGCGAACACGAGACCGAAGGCGTGGTGAGCGCTGCGAGCGCCACGATGCGAGCGACGCCACGGCTCGCCTTCTTCATCCCGACGATGAACCTCGGGGGCGCACAGCAAGTGACCGTCACCATCGCGAACGGCCTCGCCGCGCGCGGGTACAGCGTCGACCTCGTCCTCGCACGTGGCACCGGCCCGTTGCTCGCCCGCGTCGACAGCGCGGTCAGCGTCGTCGACCTGGAGACGCCGGTGGTGCCGGGGGTCGGCGTGCTCGCCGCGATTCCGGCGCTGCGCGCGTACCTCCGCCGCGAGCGCCCCGACGTCCTGTTCGCGGCGATGATGAACGCGAACGTCGTCGGTGTCCTCGCCGACGCCGTCGCCGGGGTCGGCACACGCCTCGTCCTCACCGAGCACAACACCTTCGGGGTCCGTCCGGGGTTGCGCGACCGCGTGACCGCCAGGCTCGCCTCGGTGCTCTACCCACAGGCCGACCACGTCGTCGGCGTCTCGCGAGGCGTCGTCGACAGTGTTGTCGACGGAACCGGAGTCGCAGACGACCAGGTGTCGGTGCTGTACAACCCCATCGACGTCGAGGCGATCAGAGCCGCGGCGGGCGAGGGTCTCGACGACGAAGCGCGTGAGCTCATGGAGGGCGACGTGATATTCACCGTCGGGCGGCTCGAGGACGCGAAGGACCACGCGATGCTCCTCCGGGCGTTCCGGCGCGTCCGCGAGGAACGGCCCTGGGTCAAACTCGTCGTCGGAGGCTCCGGGTCGAATCGTGAGGAACTGGAGTCGCTGGCGACGGAGTTCGGTCTCGACGACGCCGTCACGTTTGTCGGCTACGTCGACAACGCCTACGCCTACATGGCCGCCGCATCCGTGTTCGCCCTCTCGTCGAAACACGAGGGGCTCCCCACGGTGCTCCTCGAGGCGCTCGCGTGTGAGACGCCGATCGTCTCGACAGACTGCCCGTCGGGACCACGCGAGATCCTCGCCGACGGACGGTACGGCCGGCTCACGCCCGTCGGCGACGACGCCGCCTTCGCCGAAGCCATCCTCGGGACGCTCGACGCACCCGTTCCGGCTGCGGCGTTGGGAACGCGGGCGGAAGACTTCTCTCTCGACGCAGTGCTCTCGGAGTACGAGGCGTTCATCGAGCGGGTGAGCCGCTCGGAGTTGGGCACAACCAACAGGTGACTCCGCCCGCGCCGACAACCACTGGCGTCGTCGACTGTCGACCGCGACCGGAGACAGGTATCGCGAACACCACCGTGTCCGCTGTTCCGCGCACGGCTCGCCTGTCGCTCTCACGACGAGGACTCGTGGACGATTACCGTTCGGGGTATCGGTGGCGCTGGCACGTCGGACGGACACCACCGTGTCCGCCGTTCCGCCCACGTGTTCGTCACGCGGTCTGCCCACTCTCCGCCGAGCGGCCGCTCGCGTCTCAGGGCGGTGACACCTCGGGTGGGTGATTCTTGAGTCGGTGATGCTACCCGGGCCGCAGTCGCGGCGTCCCCGACTGGATTCGGTGCCCTGGGACCCCACGATGTCCGCTGTTCTTCGGCGTCTGAGGGTCGACTGTCGGTGGTCACGGCCGGTCGTGTGAGTGAGTCGGTGGTGGACGAGTGCTGCGGGACGAATTGGGAGGGGTGGAGACGAATCGGCGAGGTGGTGGAGACGGGACGGGCAGGTCGTGGGAGGTGGACGCAGCGGGACCTCATCCGTCGAGTCGGGACGGCGTCCCGAAGATGGGGGAGGGTACACTCACACCACTATGTCCGCTGTTCTTGCTCCACGACGGTGGGTGGGGGGTGCCGAACTCACTACTCACCGTCATTAATTTAACTAAAATGATGTACGTACAAACTACTTTGTCGAGGCTACGGACCACATCAACGCGAGGGGTACTAAACATTTGTGTCATGACAAGGTCTCCGCACACCCCCACCCCCTCGCTCGTGACGTTACTGCGGACAAAGTGGAGGGGGTGTGTCCCGCCCGTTCTTTATATACTCGAAGAACAGCGGACACTGCGGACACGGTGGTTTTATAAAGAAACCGCGAAAGTGTCACTCATGGCCCTCTTCGAGCGGGACCACGACATCTATCGTGACCGCGACGCACTTCGGGAGGACTACCAGCCCGAGGAGCTGGTCGGGAGGGACGAGGAACTGCGAACGTACCAGGGCGCGCTCCAGCCCGTGATCAACGGCGAACAGCCGAACAACGTCTTCCTCTACGGCAAGACGGGCGTCGGGAAGACGGCGGCGACCCGGTACCTGCTCGAGCATCTGAAACTCGACGTCGCGGAGTACGACGACATCGACCTCACGGTCGTGTTCTCGAACTGCGACGGGCTCACCTCGTCGTACCAGGTCGCGACGCGCCTGGTGAACGAGTTCCGCTCGGAGACGAACCAGATCTCGACCACGGGGTACCCCCTCGGTGCCGTCTACGAGATGCTCTGGGACGAACTCGACGACTGCGGCGGGACCGTTCTCGTCGTGCTCGACGAGATCGACCACATCGACGACGACAGCATCCTCTACCAGCTCCCGCGCGCTCGTGCGAACGACAAGGTCGCGGAGGCCAAGATCGGTCTCATCGGCATCTCGAACGACTTCTCGTTCCGCGACGACCTCTCGCCCAAGGTGAAAAGCTCCCTGTGTGAACAGGAGATCCACTTCCCCGCGTACAACGCCACGAACCTCCGTGCTATCCTGCAACAGCGTGCCGACGTCGCCTTCCACGACGGCGTCCTCGACGACGAGGTCATCCCACTCTGTGCCGCCTACGGCGCGAAGGACGCGGGGGACGCGAGACAGTCCATCGACCTCCTGATGAAGGCGGGCGACCTCGCCCGCGACGAGGACACCGAACGCGTCACGGCCGAACACGTCCGACGGGGAAGACGAGCGCTCGAACGCGGTCGAATCAAGGAAGGCATCACAGGGCTCACCGAGCACGGTCACCTCGTCCTCTACGCGCTGTTGACGCTCGATTTAGAGGGCGAAGCACCCATCCGCTCGCGCGACGTGCGCCCTCGGTACACCCGCTTTGCCGAACTCGCCAACCGCGACCCGCTCGTCCCGCGACGGATGCGCGACCACCTCTCGGAACTGGCGATGCTCGGCATCGTGAGCGTCACCGAGCGTAACGAAGGGCGTCGCGGGGGGACCTACCGCGAGTACGCCCTCGACATGGACGTCGAACTCCTCCTCTCGGCGATGGCCGAGACGGTCGAACTCGTCGGCATGCACGACTCCATCGAGGAACACGTCGACGACCCGCCCGTGTCAGCGACGCTCGACGACTTCGAGTAGCCCACCCCACGGAACGGCGGACACGGTGGTGTTCCCGACGCACGACCTCCGTCCTGGCCCCCAAGTGAGTATATAAACCCACCGGTGAACACACCACGATGTCCGCTGTTCGCGCGTTCTCCGAATGCACGCATCAGACCGTGAACCGTCTCGAGGTCAAGTCCCGCGACACTCGTTGCTTATCTGTAGATTTCGACTGACCGGCCAGAGAATCTCACCTCTATCGACTTGTTCCTAACGAATACGTCTAATGGGGATGCTGACTCACGCGAAAGATTACCTCTGAGATACGACGTGAAGCTGTGAACGCAGAATACGACGTGAAGCTGTGAACGCAGAATACGACGTGAAGCTGTGAACGCAGGGATTCAAGTGACAACTGGAGCTGCCTTGTGGGGACCGGCTCTGGAACCACCCCCTCACCCCTATCGATTTGTTCTCGTACGAAGGGGAACCACAGGACGAGTGTTGGACCGATGAAACAAATCGGGTGCCTCACCGTTCGTGGTCTCTGGCGTAATTCCCCTTGCTTAAACGATTATCTTAGCGATTTCCGGGAGACTGCGTTGATATCGAACAGATTTAGTATAGCGTCTAAGGGCTTGTGTTGAGGAGATCGAGACCGTTCGAGTCCACACTAAAGACATCCGTTTAAGTAGGTAAACAGAAGCAAATCGAACGACTTCGATTGGTTAGAACAAATCGATAGGGGTGTGTTCACACAAACTAGGTTAGTGCTGCCGTGTTGAATAGCGGACTCTGAGCCACGGTAAAGCGACTCCGATCTTGAGACCACTAGTGTCATCGGCTGACAAGCCGAATCAAATTCCGACCGTCCCGGCCAGACCGCTATTCAACAGAGCACGAGTAAGCTGTTTGTAAGATTTGAACGATCAGATAGATAATGGCCTCTCCCTCTCGATCAATCGGAACGGAAAGAGACGGTGAACCCCCCCACCCCTCGTTCAGACTGAAAACCGCTAATGAATTTGAGAGTGACCACCTAATCAGAATAAGAACGAACTCAAACCCGTGATGGAGGTCGTCGAATTAAAACGTCCAGAATCTAATTTCGGCTTTATCGGGCGTTCTCTCGTCTGAATTCACTCGTTTTTCAGTCTGAATGAGGGGTGTGTCTGACTGAGAGTCTAGGTATTGTCGTGAGTCCTTTTCAGTCTGAACGAGGGGTGGGGGGGTGTACTAGATTCTAGACTAGTATTCAGTATGAGTGAGGTAAATGAGATAAGAACAACCAGATGGTGGATTCCGGCGTTCTCACCATTCTTACGGCCGATATATCAGTTGGAGTCAGGTGCCACAACGTTATTAAGTGTCCGTGTAGCATACCGAGTATGTCGAACGAGGATTCGGATTCAGGGGTCGACCCACTCTTCGCGGACCAAGATCCGATCTTCGCCCGAAAAGAGCTCCTCCACGTGGGCCACGTCCCGGAAGAAAATCGGATCGTCGGTCGAGACACGGAAATCGAATCCGTCGCCCAGGAAATCGGTGCCGTGGTTCGAGACGACCCTCCGAACAACGTGATGATTTACGGGAAGACCGGCACTGGGAAGAGTCTCGTCTCTCGTCACGTTGCCAATCGAGCACGCACCGCTGCCCATTCTAACAGTGTCGAGTGTACAGTCGTGTATATCGACTGTTCCGAGGCAGACACCGAAACACGCGTCACGCGACAGATTGCGACAACACTCAAACAAGAGACTCCGTACGAGCAGCGCATTCCTCTCCGCGGGGTGGGAACGATGGAATACTACCAGCACATCTGGCGAATTCTCGATACATATCTCGATTCCGTTCTTCTCATCCTTGACGAAATCGACAAACTCGCCGACTCTAACGTCCTCATGCAGCTTTCCCGGGCTCGTGAGGCCGGCAAAACCGATTGCTACATCGGCGTCATTGGAATCAGTAACAAAATCCAATACAGAGAACAACTTGACGAGCGGATTGACTCTAGCTTCGGACACCGCGAGCTGTTTTTCCACCCGTACGACGCCGAACAGCTTCGAGAAATCATGCGAAACCGCACAGACGCGTTCCAACCCGGTGTCTTAGGTGCTGGAACGATTGAACTCTGTGCGGCTCTCGCTGCGAAGAAACACGGAGACGCCCGGAAAGCAATAGAAATCCTGAAAGAAGCAGGCGAGCTCGCCCGACGAAACGGTGACTCGAAAATCACCGACGATCACATCAATCAAGCGCAGAACGTCGCCGAAATCAACCGTATTGAAGAACTGACGAGTGGAGGAACCATTCACGCGAAACTGGCCCTCTATTCGCTCGCCAGTCTCATCATCACCGGATCGAAAGAGAGTTACTCGACACGTGAGGTGTACGAACGGTACGAACAGATGTGCGACTTAGCGGGGTACGACTCGGTCACCGAGAACGGGCTCTACAAGCAACTCAAAGAACAGGCGTTTCTCGGTGTTATCGAATCGACCAAGACCGGCGGCGGTCGTTCCCAAGGCAGCTACCTCCTTCACCGGTTGGTTACCAACCCTGAACACATCGTGAAAGCAGTGCATCGCGATGCGAGTCTTGATGCGTTACCGTCGTTTGAGGATCTTGAGGATATCTCCGAAGTACAGGACCAGTCATCGCAGACCACCCTGGGTTCCTAATCACTGCTTTCAGTCTGAATGAGGGGTCCCCTATAACAAACTGTATATCAGCCTGCTCTCGTGGTTCTTTTCACTCTGACTGGAGGTGTCTCCGTTTCAGCCCTATGCCATTGACGCTAACGGACTTACACTCTGAACGAGGGGACCCCTCCGCCAAATTGTACCCTGGTTCACAACCCGTTCTTTTCACTCTGACTGGGGGGTGTCCCTGTCCGAGTCTTGAACCCTAGACGTTAGGATCAAATACAGTCTGAGCGAGGCGTCCTCCCCCTTCGCGACTACAGTCGTGAATCGCAATCTTCGCTCTTATGCAAAGCTGCGGAAAACCCGTATAATTACACTGAACCGGCGCTAATCTGGCAAGATGTCTTCTGCTCAGCCAGCGTTCGGTGGGATGTTTCGGCAGCTGATTGAGCTAGGAGTTGTCAAGATCAGCACAGAGCCGCTTGATGCCCGCATCGAGCGGCGACTCAAGGAATTCTGGGAGAATACGTCCTGTCCACGCTGCGGTCAGCAAAGCATCGTCACGTGGGAAGAACTCGACCGAATCTGGTGCCGTGACTGCAATTTTAAGCCGGTTTTTATCTACGGCACGCCGTTCCACGAGAAGCACCTCACCGCGGGAGAGGTGCTTCTCGCGTTCACACTCTACGCCGATACGTTGCTCAGTGTCAACCAGATCGCCCCGTTTCTCGGGCGAGCCTACAGAACCGTCTATACGGCGATTCGAGACGTGGAAGCCACGCTGAACCGCGGCTTCCACGTCGTTTGGGAACTTCTCGATCAGGCCATCGTTGGACCCACCCAAGTTGACGAATCTGGCGAAGTCTGTTCGGGCTACAAAGGCCAAGAGCCGCCGCGAGAACGGCTGTTCCGCGGCGGCTCTTCCCAGACAGGTCGATCACGCTGGCGAGGCCGCCACGGTGATTAGTTGACGCTCGTCGCGGCGTGCCGCGACTCGCTTCGTGTGATTCGCGGACAACGTGGGATCGACTACGAAGGCGATCTTGAACCAGTGATTCAGGAGGCTGAAGACCTCTCCCAGCCGCTGGGAGAGGTCTGGACTGACGGACTCCAGGCATACCGACAGATTGATTTTGACCACCGAACGGTCGTCCACAAAGAGAGGTATGTTTCGCCAAGGGGCGTCCACATTAATCAGGCTGAGTGCTTGTTTTCGCTCGTTCAACCGTGGCTTCGGAAGTTCCGCGGCCTGTCCAAGCAGGGCTTGGAACAGGCCGCTCACACCTTCGGCATCATTCGGTCACTCACCCTCTCTGGTGAATCTGTCGAGTCAGCCATTGATTGTGTCGTTATCGGGTGGTTTCCGCAATTCTACATAAGAGCGAGTTATCTCGAGTTCACATTTGGGGAGGACCCGAACACGATTATCGAGACGCTTCGGGAAGATTCCCGACTGAAAGACGTCCACGGGGACGAACTGCGGACGGTGGCTCGGGCTCAAATCAATCAGTAGCTCCTCATCGGAACAAATCGATAGGAGGGTGCTGCAGCGGTCTAGCTCTCTCGGCACCGATAACAAGTCGATAGGGGTGCGTCGCTGGTGTTTGGTGGACTCTCCCACAACAAATCGATAAAGGTGCGCCGCTGGTGTCTGGTGGACTCTTCCACAACAAATCGATAGAGGTGTCTCTCTCGACCCGATTCTCTAGATATCGTCGAGACCGTCAGTGCAGCCGCTCCGACACGGAACTCAGGCTTCAGAAACAACTAGCTTCGGATGCTTTGTGGGGGTACTGAGTCTTGGATTCTCTCGACGAATTGACCGCTGTGATCGACAAAGCTCTCGACCGAGTCACTGTTCGCGATGTAAGCAATGGTTTTCGATACGCGATAAAAACACTATTTTCGTGAACAGTTGACTGACTAAAATACTCGTGGTTTACAAATCGCTCTCCAGTCGCTACAGACCAGCGCGTCAAACATCGTCGATTCACCGTCCTCAACAGACCGAACCGGCTTTGCCGATATTCGTATCGCTTTCACCGCACCGCCAGCGTTGTACATCGAGTTCGACTTCGTGTCAGCACAACGGCGGACACGGTGGGGTGTGTCCGGTCTGATTCCTGACGGTAATAAGTACTCCACTTATTGATATGTATGATTAACTACGGACACGGTGGTGTCGCTGGCACCGACGAGCGCCGCTTCGCGTTCGAACCCACGCCTCGCTCCGACTCGTCTCAGCGGTCGGCACCCGGGAGGTGAGAGACGTCTCCCGAGTAGAGGATGTACTCGACCGCGATTCCCGTCAGCGTCGAGTCCGCCTCGTCGGCGTACGACCGAGCGCGGTCGAAGTAGGCGTTGGAGATGTCGACGACGGCCTCGAAGGCGTCGCGGTCGGCCGAGGCGAGCAGGTACTCGGCGGTCACGGGCGTGAGCTGGCCCTCCGCGACGTCCGCACGGTAGTCGTCGACGTCGTCGAGCCACACCTGCGCGCCGATGATGGCGAAGACGATGGAACGTTCGAACGCCGGCTCGATTTCGAACCCCGCGGCACGGTACATCTCGAGCATGCCGTGGTAGATGACGCCGACCCGGTCGTACTGTGTGGTCAGGTACGGCAGGTCGAGTTCTTCCCGAGTGAACGGATGGTCGTCGTCCGCCATCGGACGGTGTTTGTACTCGGCCTCGATGGCGTCGCGCGCCGCTTCGGGCGTGAGGTCCCCGTCGCTCGACTCGGCGCTCACCAGCGCCATCAGTTCGCGGAACCGCTCGTCTTGGTCTTGATGGGCCTCGCTCAGTTCGACCGCGTGGTCGTACGCCGCCCGGACGTCGTCCGGGTACGACGCGAAGCCCGTCTCGACCCGCGACTGGAGACACGACTGGGCGACCTCGGCGACGCGTTCGCTGTCCGCGTCGACGTCCGCCTCGAACGTGACGAGGAAGTCGCCGAACTCCTCGTCGTTGATGGCGTCGCGCATGTCGCCGTCGAGGAGCGCGCTGACCACGAACGCCGTCATCTCACGTGCGTCCCCCACGAGCGCCCTCGCCGCCCGGTTCGCGCGCTGTCGGTGGGCGATACCGTCCGGACGCCCGCTCACCCCCGGAACGCCCCCGAGCAGTCCCCCACCCGCGCCGTTACTGTCGTCCTCGAGCGGGTCGTACTGTCTCGTCGCCCGTGAGCGTGCCCGCCGGAAGAGGTACCCGAGCGTGAGTTCGGCCGGCAGCGTCAGCTTCGTCTCGTACGTGAACGACACCGCGCGTTCGTGCACGCCGAACTCCTCGGCGAGCGCCCGCTCGCACGCGCCGTACAGGTCGGCGAGGATCTCGTCCATCACGCCGTCGACGCGCGACTTGAGCCCGAGCGCCCGGGCGTCGAACGTGCCCGTCGCCGCGTAGTATCCGAGGACGGCACGCTGGGCGGTCGGGACGCGACCGGAGTCGGCGACCAGCCGGGCGGCCCGCGCGAGCAGTCCGGGCCCGCTCATCGTGACCCCCCGACCCGGGCTCGACGTCGACCGCGACGCGGTCTGGCGGTTGTCATACGAGCGCCTCCCTGCGGAACCGGCTTGAAAGTTGCCATCCACGGCGTTCGCCGCGCGGTTCTGCGCCGCCGGACACCGGACGCGTTTTTATCGCGCCGGTCGACCCCATCGACATGAACAGGGGCGACAGTGACAGATGACCGCAAGCGAGCGATTCGGCGTTCGGCTGGGACGTCTCGGCGCGATCGGTCGCGTCGCCGCGCGCGTCCTGCCGGTCGACACCAACCCGGTCCCGTCGTCGTGGACGCATCTCACGAAGGTCGACCCCGAGGCGCGGCGGCGGCTCCCCCTCCTCTCCCCGCGCTACCTCTCGTACACCGACGCCGTCGCTGTCGGCGGGTCGACGGCGGTGACAGGTGCGAACACGGAGGCGACGTTCACGCTCCTCGCGGCCGTCGACGTCCCCGTGTTCCACGAACCGAGCGACCCGACACACGTGACCGACGACACCCGAGCGGCGGCGGCGTTCATCGCCATCCCGCAGGTGCTCAACGGGAGCGTCGAAGCCGTCGTGGGCGAACTCGGTGCCGGCATCGAACGGGTCAGAGGCGACCTGGCACCGGCTATCGTCGCCGACCACGTCCCGCGGTGGACGCCCGCGGCCCTTCGCGAGGTGCTCGCCGACGCGGCCACCTCGTGGCTCCTCGAGACGGCCGCGTTCGAGGCGTACCTCGTCCAGAACCCCGACAGTGCCGCCGCTCGGGAGGCAGGTGTCGGTGTCGACGACGTCCTCGGCCCCTCGGAGGCCGCACGCCGGGCCATGGTCGCCGACCGCTATCTGCACAGCCCCGTCCTCTACGTCGAGTACTCCGGCCGCTTCGGTGGCCAGGAGGCCGAACGCGTCCTCGCGGCCGTCTCGAACGCGGTCTCGTACTCGCGGGTGTGGTACGGCGGCGGGCTCGCGGCGGCCGAAGACGCCGATGCGATGCTCGCCGCGGGTGCCGACGCAGTGGTCGTCGGCAACGCCTTCCACGCCGTCGCGCGTGAGGAGGCGGCGCTTTTCTCGCGGGCCCGCGACGTGCTCGCCCCCGCCGCGTCGCGCGAGCGCATCGAGGCGTGGCTCGCGACCGAGGTCACCCCCGAGCGAACGGCGGCCGCGGCGTACCTCTCGACGGTCCCCGCGCTCTCTGACCCGGTGGGGGTCGCCGAGGGACTGCTCGTCGACACCCTCGCTGTCTGGTCTCGGCTTCGCGCGCTCTCGCCTCACCCCTCGCGTGCCGCGCTGGAGCGCGCCGTCTCGGTGGCCCGTCTCGGCCTCGACGGGGTCGACGGTGGGGACGAGCAGTGGGCGCGAGCGGCCCTCGACGCGACACAGGGGCGTGAGACGGCACTCTCGGCGCAGCTAAGCCCGTTCGTCGCCGCGACGAGCGACGACGTCGGCGGCACCTCGGACGCCTGACAACGCCTGCCATCGGAAGTGGTAGCTCACGCATAACAAATCCCCGCCGACCCGACGTACAGGCCGACACCACCATGGACAACCCGCCAACCTGCAGTCGCTGTGGCTGCCCGCTCACGCGCGAACACACCGGGATGCTGTCGATGTCGATCAGCACACTCTGTGCGGACTGCGACCGCAGCGCCTGACCGGCCCTGTCGTTATCGCGTGTTGACACGCTGGACTACTGTCGACACCGATACCGTCACACGGTCGGCGGCTGGCGTCGGCTCGTCACGCGTACCCCTGTTTTCACTCAGCGAACTGGGGGAGTGAAATATATACGCACCGGCCGCCTACCCCGTTCAGTAATCGATGACTGACGAGGACAGTGAGACGTTCCACGTACTCCACGTCGACGACGACGCAAGCGTCCGTGACCTCGTCGCCTCCTTCCTCCCGCTCGAGCGACCGGCACTCGAGGTTCGGTCGTTCGCGTCGGCGCCGGCGGCACTCGACGCGCTCGACGGCGTCGACTGCATCGTCTCGGACTACGAGATGCCCGAGATGGACGGGCTGGCGTTCCTCAAACGCGTTCGTGCCGACTCCCCAGACCTGCCGTTCGTCCTCTACACGGCGGCCGGGAGCGAGGAACTCGCCGCCGAGGCCATCTCCGCCGGGGTGACCGACTACTTCCCGAAGTCCACGAAGCGCGAGCAGTACACGCTGCTCGCCAATCGGGTCCAGAACTTCGCCACCCAGTACCGGACGGCGCGAGCGATGGGCGCTCAGCAGCGGCGTTTCCGCAAACTGGTCGAGTACTCCTCGGACGTGGTCTCCATCGTCGACGCCAACGGCGTCTTCCAGTACCTCTCACCGGCCGCGAGCAACGTGTTCGGCTACGACCCCGACGACCTCGTCGGGGAGGTCGGCTTCGACTACCTCCACCCCGACGACGTCGAGTATGCCGTCGAGACGCTCTTCGAGGCCATCGCCGACCCCTCGTACCGCCCGGTCATCACCTTCCGCTTCGCTCACCCCGAGAAGGGGTGGGTCGTCCTCGAGAACACCGGCCGGAACCTCATCGACGACCCCGACATCGAAGGGTTCGTCATCAACTCGCACGACGTCACCGAGCGGGTCGCCCACGTGGCCGAACTGGAACGCCAGCGCGACCGCCTCGCGGAGTTCGCGAGCGTCGTCAGCCACGACCTCCGCAACCCCCTCTCCGTCGCCGGCGGCAACCTCTCGTTGCTCGAACAGACCGGCGACACCGCCCACGCCGCCCACATTCGACTCGCGCTCGAACGGATGGAAACGATCATCGACGACCTCCTCACGCTCGCCCGGGAGGGCGAGAACATCAACTCGCTCGGCCCGGTCTCGCTCTCTGCGGTGGCCGAGTCGGCCTGGCAGTCCGTCGATACCAAGTCGGCTCGGCTCTCCGTCGACACCCCGCTCGTCGTCCTCGCGGACGCTGGACGACTCCAGCAACTGCTCGAGAACCTCTTCTCGAACGCCGTCACGTACGCCGGGCCGACAGCACACGTCCGCGTCTTCGACCTCCGCGACGACCGGACCCACGACCCCGCGCCGACGACCGGCCAGCAGAACGAGCCCACGCGCGGCTTCGCCGTCGCCGACGACGGCCCCGGTATCCCCCCGTCCGACCGCGAGCGGGTCCTCGACTACGGCGTCTCCTCGGACCCCGACAGAACCGGGTTCGGCCTCGCCATCGTCCGGCGGGTCGCCGAGGCACACGGCTGGACGGTCACCGTGACCGACCGGCCCGACGGCGGGGCGATGTTCGTGTTCACCGACGTGCGCACTCCTGCTCCCGACGCGGCCGACGACCACCCACCCGCGTGAGCGGCTGAGAACCCGTCAGAACTCGATACTCACTATGCTCCACAGTCGCTCGCGGACGCTCGTCGGACCGATTCCGCCGCCCAGCCCACCCGAACCTCGGCCAGCCCCGGCCGCTGAACCATCTCGACCACGTGTCCGCTCGTCGACACCGGTCGTGCGGAGTCGGCCCCGCCCGCCGAACGCCCCCGGCGGACTCAGGCCCCCTCGACACGGCTGCCGCCACCGTGCAGTTGGTCGCACCGCTCCCCTCGACAGCGAACTCGCCGGTGGTGCTCACGCTTTGGACGGGCAAGGAGTTCTGACACGCCCGCGGGACAGTGCATGGTCACTGCTCGGCCCGCCGCGTCACCGACTCGTTCCGACGTTACACGAATAACGATGTAACGCTCGAGGGTCACCTCGGCGTGGACGAGTCCCGGCGTGCGGTGGGAGCGATGAGCGACGGGTGGACGCCGGTGGTCGTCGCCGAGTGCGGCCGCCGTCGGCGGTCAGATGTCGGTGACACGCCGGTAGTCGTCGTCGAGTGCCTGCGCGTCCTCGGGGAGCAGCGCGACCACGAGGTTGTCGGCGAAGGAGGCGAAGTAGTCGACGAGCGCGGCGATTCGGTTCGAGTCGATCGCCTCCAGCGAGTCCATGAGGAGGAAGGGACAGGTCTCGTACACCTCGTGGACGAGATAGCCCGCGAGGGCGAACACCAAGCCGGTGACCTCGCGTTCGCTCTCGGAGAGGTGGTCGACCGTGTCCTCGTAGGCGGTGCCGTCGTCGGTCGACCGGATGATGTGGAGGTCGAACGAGTTCTTCGTCACCCGGCGGCGTCCCTCACGCACCCGTTTCTCGGTCCGTTCGATCCAGATGCGGTCGATGTTCCGGTACTCGAGGAGCGAGAGCACCTCGTCCATGTGTTCGTTGAACTCCGTGACAGCCTCGCGCTCGATGCGGTCGATGCGCGTCCGGAGTTCTTCCAGTTCCTCGTTGATCTCTTCTCGCTCGGCCTCGAGGTCCTCGCGGTCGTCGAGTCGGCGTTCGATCTCCTCCAGTTCGGCTTCGACCTCGCGCTTCTCGTCTCTGAGCCGGTCGAGTTCGAACTCGCGGCGGTTGACGTCCTTGTGGCGGTCGAGCACCTCGCTGTAGGTCTCGTCTTCGAGCGACTCGACTTCGTCTTCCAGTTCGGTGACGCGCTCTTTCAACTCCGCGCGGCGTTCTTGAAGCTGCTCGACCTTGTCCTCGCGTCGCTCGATCTCGTCTTCGACGCTCGTCAGTCGGCGTTCGAGTTGCTCGTACTCCCTGGTGGCGTTGCGGACCTCGTCACGGCGTGACTGCTGTTCCGACACCTCCTGTTTGAGCGAGCGCCGCTCGGCGATCTTCTCCTGACGCAGCTCCCGCAGGCGGTCGAGCGTCGCCTCGATGTCACCCTCGTCGACCTCGGAGCCGCAGGTCCAGCAGACGACGGCGCTGTCGGCGAGCAGGCCGTCGGTCACCGACCCGTTCTCGTCGTCGCGGAGCGCCTGAGCGATCTCCTCGTTCGTCCCCTCGAGCATCTCCTCGTTGAACTGGATGACGCTCTGGAGCTGCTTGACGGTCGAATCGAGCGCCTGCTGGCGGTCGCGGAGGCGGTCGAGTTCGGCCTCGATCTTCGTGACGTCGACCTCCTCCTCGCCGTCGGCCGCGTCGAGTTCGGCCTCCACCTCGTCGCGGTCGGTCCGGAGCGAGTCGAGGCTCTCGCGCTCGGTCTCCAGGTCGTACCGGATGGACTCGAGCTCGTCGCGCGCGTCGCCGAGTGCGTCGAGCTTGTTGTCGAGGCTGTCCTTCTCCTCTCGCGAGCGCTGGACGCTCGCGTCGGCCGTCTCCAGCTCCTCACGGGCGGCTTCGAGTTCGGCCTCCGTCTCCTCGATCCGGTCTGCGAGCTGGGTTCGCCGCGTCTCGAGTTCGGGGAGCCGGTCGGAGAGGCTGTCGAGTTCGTCGAGTTCGTCGTCGATCGAGCGCTTCTCCTCTTTGAGCCGGTCGATCTCGGCGTTGATCGCGGCCGTATCGACCGGACGCATGATGAGCTCGCGGAGGTCGTCACCGCGGGCGACGGCCCGGCGCGCCTCGTTCGACTCGAGCAGGAACGCGAACAGGTCGGCGAGTTCGGGCTTGTCCAGGTAGGGTGTCCCGCCCGTGCGAACGCTGCTCCCGGCGCGTTCGAGCGTCCGTGTGAACGTCTCGCCGCCGACTGACAGGTCGACGCGTCCCTCGTCGGCGTCGCCCTTGAGCGAGACGTGCTCGCTCCCGAGCGCGGACATGAGTGCCTGAAGGAACGAGGTACGGTTCGTCGCGTTCCGGCCGGCGAGAACTGTGACACCCGGTCGAAGCGTGACGTCGGCGTCGGAGATGCCACCGACGTTCTCGACGTGGACGTCGATGGCGGTGTCCACGTCGGTATCCGGCGTCTGTGCTGAGGTCATTAGTTAGATGTACTCCGGACTGTACATAAACGTTCATGACCTGGGCAGAACTGTCGGCTGGTCCCGCGATTACCTGAATTATTCTTTCTCGCGGTATCAAAGCGATAAGAGCGGGACGCTCCGAATCGACGCCTGTGGAGACTGCGCTCCCTGTGGATACCTCGGTATCTGCAAAGCGCGTCGTTGAAACAGGAAGCCCCACCCTCAAGGAGCGAACGGCGTCAGCCGTGAGCGAGTAGGGTGGGGTAGTTCACTCGGCGTCGGCCGATTCACAGTCACAGCCGCCGCGCTCGATGAGTTCGACCGCCTCGTACTGTGACCCGCAGTCGGCGCAGTACACCTGGACGTCGGTCAGCACCTCGAACTCGCCGACGGTGATGTCGCCGGCGTTCGCGAGCCGCGTGAGGCCGCTCTCGGTCACGACCGAGACCCGTCCCTGCAGGCGACGGATGGTTTGGGCCTCCTTCTCGACGCGCGACTCCTCTTCGGTCTCGAGTTCGGCCCCGCGGTGCTCGCGGAGGTAGGTGTGGATGGCCTGGTGGGAGACGAAGTCGGACTCGACCTGCTCGCGGTCGACGCCGTCGCGTTCGAGTTGGCGGCGGGCCTCGGTCTGCATCCCCGGGCTGACGTCGTCCCCGCGGAGCAGGCGATAGGTGTTCTCCACCTCGCCGTCGAGCGGGCTCGCCCCCGCCTCGTCGAGGGCCGCCTCGAGGACCGCTCGGTTGAACCGGTCGGCGAGGCTCCGCAGGCTCTCGCGCTCGCCCGACGCGCCCGTCCACCGTCGCTCTAGCTCGTCACCGAGTCCCTCGAGGCCGTACTCCTCGATGACGCGTTCGACCTTGCTCCGTGGGCCCGGTGTGGAGTCGGCGCTACCCATGACGTTCAGTCCTCCCGCTCGTCCCTCTTGGATGTACCGACTCTCCGACCCCCGCCGCTCCCGACGCTTCCGCACCTGCTGTCGGTTCGCGAGGACGGCGTGTGCAGCCTGTCGGTCTCGTCGTCCCGGCGACCGTGGCTGATATGACCCCTCGACGCCCACCCTGCTGCCGACGCTGATATATGTCCTTAGATTTAAGCCCGTGTCGGTACTCGGGTCGGTATGAGCAAACTCGACCACGTCGACCCGGCGGCACTCAGAGAGAAACTCGCCGACACGGGCGACGCGAAGGCGACCAAACGACTCATGGTCGCGCTCGACTACCTCGACGGCGTCGCCGTCGACGAACTGAGCGACCGCTACGGAATCCCGCGCTCGACCGTCTACTACTGGCTCTCGCGGTTCGACGAACGTCCCATCGACGAGGCCATCACGGACGAGGACCGGCCCGGGCGGCCGACGGCCCTCGACCGGTCCGTCCTCGAGGACGTCGTCGCCGCCGGACCGCGCGAGTACGACGTCGACGCCGAGGAGTGGTCACCCGCGACGCTCAGGGACGTCCTCGACCGCGAGTTCGACGTCTCGTACTCCGAGGGACACGTCCGCCGCCTCCTCAAGGAACTCACCGACTGACGTCACGAGTACAACGAGAACTGTTCGAAATCCGGCTCGCCGCCCGCCCGCCTCCGCCCCCGGCGCGTCGACGTCGTGCGGACGGATTCAAGACATCTGGGTGTCTCTCACTGCCATGCGATTCATCGGTGGCCCCATCAACGCCGTGTTCGTCGTGCTCGTGGTCGTCCTCGCCGCGGGCACCGCGGGTGCGACGATGTTCTTCCAACACTCCGTCGAGCAACTCGACACCCAGAACACGGAGCTCCGCGAGCGAAACGCCGCCCTGCGCGGCGAACTCCAGGCGACGGAACAGGAGCTCTCGAACACGAGAGCCGAACTCGCCGACCTCGACAGCGCGCTCGAGACCACGCGCGGGGACGTCAGCCAGGTCTCGTCGAACCTCGAGGAGACGGAGTCCCAACTCGATGCGACCCAGTCGGAGCTGTCGTCGACGTCGTCGGCACTGTCGACGACCCGCGAGCGACTCCAGCGCAGCCGTTCGGAGCTGTCGACTCTCCAGTCACAGGTCCGAAGCCTCCGCGAGAACGAGCGCGAGCTTCGGTCGCGAGTCGACAGCCTCGAAGCCGACAACGAGGAACTCGCCGACGAACGCGCGTCCCTGCAACGACAGCTCGACGACGCCGACGCCGACGTCACGCGACTCGAGAGCCGCGTCGGCAGCCTCGAAGCGACGGTCGACCGGCTCGAGCGCGACCTCCGAACCGCGTGCGCCGCCATCGACGGAGAGCGGCCCGCCGTCTGCTGAGCGCGGGGCCAAACACGTTTGTGCGTCCCGTGAGTTGTCACCGTCATGACCCCTTCGTCGTTCGGTCACCTGACCCCGGAGACGCTCGCGCTCTTTGCCGACCGGTACGAACTCACGATGCTGCAGGGGTACCTCGCTCGCGAGCACACCCCGGAGGCGGCGTTCAGCCTCTACTTCCGCGACCTGCCGCGGCACCGGGGATACGTCGTCGCCGCCGGGCTCGAACAGGTGCTCGCCGCCCTGGACTCGCTCACCTTCGGCGAGCGCGCCCTCACGTATCTCGCCGAGGAAGGGTTCGACGACGACTTCCTCGACTCGCTCGCGGACTTCTCCTTCTCGGGTGATGTCAGGGCCGTCCCCGAGGGGACCGTCGTCTTCCCGAACGAGCCGCTCGTCGAGGTCCGCGCGCCCCTGCCCGAAGCGCAGTTGCTCGAGACCCTCTTCCTCAACCAGGTCGGCTTTCAGAGCCTCGTCGCGACGAAGGCCGCCCGGATGCGCGACGTCGTCGAGCGCGAGGGCGACGGTCAGACCCTCGTCGACTTCGGGTCGCGCCGTGCTCACGGGACCGACGCCGGGCTGAAAGCCGCCCGTGCGGCGTACGTCGGCGGCTTCGACGGCACTTCGCTGCTCGCGGCGGGGGAGGCCTTCGGCGTCCCGACCTACGGGACGATGGCGCACTCGTGGGTCCAGAGCTTCCCGACGGAGCGCGAGTCGTTCAGGGCGTTCGTCGACACCTACGGCGACGAGAGCACGCTCCTCATCGACACCTACGACACCGTCGCGGGTGCGGAACTCGCGGCCGAGGTCGCTCGCGAGGCCGGTGTCGACCTGCGCGGCGTGCGCCTCGACTCGGGCGACCTCGTGGCGCTCTCGAAGGAGGTACACGAACGTCTGCCCGACGTCGACGTGTTCGTCTCCTCGGGGATGGACGAGTACACCATCCGCGAGTTCCTCCGTTCGGACGGGGTGGCCGACGGCTTCGGCCCCGGGACGGCGCTCACGACGAGTCGGGACGCCCCCTCGCTCGACCCGGTGTACAAGCTGGTCGCGGTCGAACAGGTGGGTGAGGGTGGACTCCAGCCGAGCATGAAACTCTCGTCGGGGAAGGTGACGTACCCCGGCGAGAAGCGCGTCGGCCGGGTCGAGGCGGACGGTACGTACGTCCACGACGTCCTCGGGAAACGAGACGAGGCGGGGCCGGGTCGTGACCTGCTCGAACCCGTCGTCCGAGGGGGCGAGCGGGTGTCAGCGTCCCCGACACTCGACGAGATTCGAGAGACGACGCGACGGAACGTCCGGTCGCTCCCGCCCGCGGTGCGGGACATCGAGGAGCCGGGGACGTACGAGGTGCGCGTCAGTGACGGGCTCGGCGCCGAGACGGAGCGGCTGCGGACGCGACTCGAGCGGCGCGAGGAGTGACGGTTCTGGGCCCGATGAGTGGGTGAGCCTGGGGATTCCACCCGGACCACGGGTCGACGGTGCGTGTGGTCAGACCGCCGTCTGGAAGGTCCAGCCGTCGCCCTCGACCAGGTCCTTGGCGGTGAGGGTGTCGAGGATGCTGTACAGGGAGAGTTTCGTCATCCCGAGCGACTCCGACAGCTCCGAGACGTTCGACTCGCCGTGTGCGGCGAGGAAGAGGTAGACGAGCTTCGAGCCGTCGGCCTCGATCTCGGCGGGGATGCCGTCGAACTGCTGGGATGTCTGGGTGAGCTGAGGGGCCATCGTCGTATCTCTACACACGCTGTCATGTGTGTAAAAGGTTACTACGTAATGAGTAAATATTATATTCCGGGTCGAACCGCGCGACGGACGCGGTGTCAAACCGTCTGCAACGGAACCCGCCGAATCGTGAGCCCGCCCGCCGGCGTGACGAGAACCACGAGCGGCGGGTCCTCGGCCGTCGGCGCGAACTGGAGGTCCCACCGGTACGTCGCCTCCGTCTCCCCGTCGAGGGTCGCCCGCACGCGGTAGACCCCTTTCCGGTAGGTGACGCTCTCCTCTTTGACGCCCGCCGTGGGGGCCAGGGTGTAGTCGCGTTCGAGCACCGTCCGGCTCGCCGTGCTCGTCTCATCTGCGCCGTTCTCGCCGAGGAACTCGACGGTCACGGCGACGGTGTGCGACTCCGGATGGACGTTGTACACGCGGTACGAGGCGTCACCACCCTCACAGACCGCGGCGAAGTTCTCGCCCGGGTCTGACGATGCGAACACCTCCGTACAGTGGATGTGCCGTGAGTCGTAGTCGGCGACGCGAATCGTCAGGTCGGCGGTGACGAAGTACAGCGCCGGTGTCTGTCCCCAGTCGGCGTGTGCCTCGGGGTAGTTCGCGTAGCCGGAACAGCTCGCGAGCACGTAGTGGCCGCCCTGCGCCGCGCGGTCGTCGGTGGTCCGACACTGCACGGAGCTGTCTGTCATGTCGGGCTCGAAGAGCGCGTTGTACGTTCGGGCGCGCTCGGCGTCGCGGACGTACTCCCGGACCGCCTCGCGGGAGGGGTCAGCGGGACGGTCGGGGTACGACCGCGGCCCGTCGACGAAGTCGCCGTAGGTTCCGGTGACCGTCGTGGCCGGCACGCTCGTTCGCGTCGGCGTCCGTGTCGAGGGTGACGACGAACCCGTCGGTGACCCACCGGTACACCCGGCTACCAGCCAGAGGAGGCCAGCGCCGGCGGTGTGGAGGTACCGCCGTCTGCCGAAGGAGGGCATGGTGTCGACGCAGTCCGGCGGCTTGATACGTCTTGTGGGCCGGGGGAATCCGTCTCAAGCGGTATGATAAGACAGTACCACTGCTCAGTTTTACTGATTAGTTTTACTGAACAGTATAACTATTTAGTACGACTGAATCGTCTGACGGAGATTTATGCCTCTCCCTCCCGGTCTCACACCCATGCTCACCTACACGGTGTACTCCGAGGCCGGCGGGGTGGGGAAGACGACCATCTCGGCCAACTGTGCGGTCGCCCACGCTCGCGCCGGCCACGACGTCCTGGTCATCGACATGGACCCCCAAGACGGGAGCCTCTCGTACCTCCTTGACGTCGACGACGAGCGGGGACAGAGCGGCGTCGACAACCTCGTCCGGCACCTCATCGGGCGTCCCGGCGGCGCGTTCGACGACCTCGTCCACGAGACCGAACACGGGGTGAGCGTGGTCCCCTCGCACAACATGCTCGAACGGCTCACCGAACTCCTGTTGAAGACCGCCGACCTCGAGGAGGACACCCACCCCGACCCCGACTACGAGTACCCGATGTACGAACAGCTCCTGCGGGTGCTTCAGGAGGCCGACGTTCCCGCCAGATACGACGTGCTCATCGTGGACCCGCCGGCGACGACCGGGCCGCAACTCTACAACGCGTTGTACGCCACGCGCAACCTCGTCGTCCCGCTCGAACTCTCCGGGAAGGGCCAACAGTCCATCACCGGGCTCGAGGACCTCGTCGAGGGGCTCGAAGGGGAACTCGGCATCAACATCGGCGTCCTCGCCGCGGTCCCGAACGAGGTGAAGAACACGGCCGACCAGCGCGCCTACCGCGAGAAGCTCGAGGGTCTCGGCTACGACGTCCCCGTCGTCATCGGTGACCGGACCTCGATGTTCGAGGGGTGTTGGCGCACGCAGTGCTCGGCGTTCACCTTCGTCGAGGAACACCGCTCGCGCACGCGCGACTACGAGGTGGAGACGCTCGAGCAGTTCGAGACGCTCGCCGCACATCTCACTCGCCAGGTCGACCTGGAGGTCCCCGCATGAAGAGCGGCACTGGCGACGACCCGTTCGGTGACCTGGTGTCGGAGGAACGAGGCGACGAGGAGGCGAGTGAGTCGCCCACAGAGACGACGTCCGAGACGACCGACGACGAACCGGCGGCGGACGTGGCTGTGGACGCCGCTACCGACACCGACGGCGACGCCGACACCGAGACGGACACCACCTCTGCTCTGGACGTCGACGGAGCGGGAGACGACGACGGCATCCCGTGGGTGCTTCGCCGCCGGTCGGTCAAGGACGACCGCCCCAACGTGACGCAGTTCTTCCTCCGCGACGAGACCGACCGGGCCGAACGGCGCTTCCGCGGCGAGGTCGAGGAGCGACTCGACACCGACGTCTACCTGCTCGACCTCCGCGAGGCGGCGTACGTCGTCGCGATGCAACATCCCGACGAGGTGGCGTCGCTGCTCGGGCGGTGGGGCTACGACTACCGCGACTAGCCTTCCCGAAGAGATATATCGAATCGCCTGAATGTGTGGGTATGGAAGAGCTCGACGACGGGCTGTGGCGGACCCTAGCCCGCATCTACACCGTCATCCTCGCCTGTGGGGTCTGTGTCCCCGCGACGACGGCGATTCCGGTGCTCGTCGGGCTCGACTCGTTCTTCGTGCTGCTCGTGTTCGGTGTCGTCGGCCTCGGCCTCGCCGGCGGCGTCACCTACCTCGTCGACGCCCAGCTCGAAGCGGCGGCACAGCGGCTCGACGTGGAGCCGACGGACCGCGCGGGCGACGCGGCGGGGGCGTGAGCTGCGAGTCACGTAATTGACACCCTCCCCGCGCTGAAGCGCGAGGATTCCTCCGTTGGGGGTTCGGCTACCGACCCACGGAGGCAACTTGCGGGTTCGTGCGCACTTCTTTGGGACTTTCGTGAGGGTGTGGTTTCCCCGACCAATTGTGGTCGTCCCACTCGAATCGCACGGGCCGTGCCATCGGCCTGATTTCGCAATCGCTGTTTTCTCGAAGGAACGTCTCTGACGCCGTGAGATCGGCGTGTCCCTCGAAACCGCACGGACACGTCAGCGTATCTTCGTGGCGAACCGTCTCCTCGTGGTCGCCACACTCGGGACACGCCTGACTCGTCCACGCTTCCGACTCGGCTTCGAGGCCGATTCCGTATTCCTCACAGACGCACGCGAGACGGTGGATGAACTTCTTGAACGCCCAGAAGTTGTGCGTCTTCTCGTTCACCTTGACCGACCAGTGCGTTTCCAGCACGTCGGTCAAGTCGCCCACGTACACCGTCCCCACGCCCTCGTCGTACAGCCGTTCGACGAGGTCGCGCACCAGCGCATTCTGTGCGTGGTCACGGCGTTTCGTCCGCTGTCGGTACAGCCGTCGAATCCGTTTGGAACTATAGCGCCCCTCTCGGAGTCGTCCGGAAGACTCCGTCTTCCGTGATTCCGAGAGACTGCGTCTCTCGGGCAATTTCGACTGTAGGCGAGCGATTTCGTCAGTCGTCGCGCGGAACCGTCCGAACAACTCCCGACCGTCGTAGAGGTACTGGTTTCCAGTAGTCGTGGAACAGGCGACGAGATTGTTCGCGCCAACGTCGAGGGCGGCTTCGTCGGAAGCCAGTGGTGAATCCAGTCGAGAATCAGGTACGGCGACTGGTTGGAAAGCCCTGAACGTGTCGCTAACCTCGTCGTACTCAACTTCCAGACGACCCTGTTTGCCGTCCCACTTCGGGTTGCCTCGGACTTCGAGGCGGAGTCGTTCGTGGTAGCCGAGTCCGTGTTCGTCTTTCAGTTCTTGTCCGACAGGGATTTCGAGACGGCTACGTTTGCCCCACTCAATCGTGTACTGGTTGCATCGGATGTAGGTACGGAGTTCGCGTCCGTCCTCCTCGTTGCCCCAGTACGACGGTGGGTTGGCGTACTCGCCTTTCTCCTTGAGGGCGAAGAACGACCGCCACGCTTCGCTGTTCTTGCGCGTGACCTGTTGAACGGTCGCGCTTCCGACGACACCGTTGTACTGTCCACGGTACTCGGAAGTGTCCCACACGTCGCCGTCACCGAAGTAGTTCTGACGACGTTCGTAGGTCAGTTCGTTCCACAGAGAAGTGGATGCATCGAGTAGCCGTAGAAGACACTCTTTGTCGTTCTCGGTCTGTGGGACGACCTCGAAGGTGTTAACACGCTTCATTCGTCGTCACCCTCCTGTTCAGCGATGTAGCGTTCGACAGCGCCCTTTGAGGCACTACCCGCCGTACCGACGTAGTACGAACGAGTCCACTTCACGCGGTCGTCGTACTGCTGGTTGTACTTGCGGGCGGAGATGCCTTTCACCCAGTTGACGATGAGTGACGGGCCGTTCTTCGGTGGACTCCCGATGAACAGGTGTACGTGGTCGGGCATGACCTCGGACTCGGCCAGTTCGAGGCACTTGTCCTCACAGATTTCCGCGAAGATGGTTTCGAGACGTTCCTTCGTTTTCCCCGTCAGATGCGAACGCCGATACTGAGTGGAACCCTGTTCCGCGAGGTCAGCGGAATCTTCGATTCCGCCAGATTTCGGCACGAGTACTATGTGATAATAGAGTTCGTATTTCGCATGACGGGTACTCTTCACCATCTATGGATACTATCATGGTCGGACAAGTTAAAAATCGCGTTGGAACCCCGTCCGTGCCATCGTCGGCGGTTGCATACTGTTGGTCGGCTTCATCCCCGTCGCCAGACTACGTCTGGCGGGCAACCAGAACGCGGAGCGTTCTGGTGACGCCCTGAAGGGCGAGGCTTTCGCCTCGATTTTTTTGTAACGGGCGGGCGAATCGGCTCGCATGAGTGCTGTCGACGACCTCGGACGCGTCGTGTTCACGCGCCGCAACGCGCTCACCGCCGTCGCGATGGTCGCGCTCGCGCTCGTCGGCTTCGCCCTCCCCGACGGCACGCTCAGCTACGCCGCGTACCTGTCGCTCTTCTCGGTGTGGATGATCGGGTTCGTGTTGACCGTCGTCGACCTCCTCCGACTCCGAAACGCGTGAGCACGTCCCCGCCGTCTGCCGAATGTGACGCTCCGCCCGTCCAGTGTCACTGCTCAACTCTCCTGTATAATTAGACTGTTTAGTTGTACTGTCTAGTCAAACTATTCATTATAACTGTTTAGTCAAACTGTTTAGTCAAACTATTTCGTCATATCCACACGCCCCGCCTGACGGTCCCCGCTGCCGAACAAACCGTTCGTCGATTGAAACGGATTGAGTAGCTTTTACAATCAGTGCGTTCGGAGCGAAACCAATGAAGGCACGACTTCTCGCTGTGCTTGTCGTCTTCTCCCTCCTCGCCGGCGCACAGCCGGTCGCCGCCGAGCAGGTCACGGGACAGCCGGAGCTGAGCCTCTCGGTACAGGACAACCGTATCGCCCCTGGTGAACGAAGTACGCTGAACATCGCCGTCACGAACGATGGCTCGCTCGACCGCGGGGGCCCCGCGGCGCTCGAACAGCGCATCAAGACCGCCCGCGGCGTTTCGGTCACGGTGCTCGACGAACAGATCAACGCACCCATCGAGGTGCGGTCGGGGACCGTCACGCTCGGGAGCCTCCCCGACGGCTCGGTCGCGGCGGCCTCCTTCCGGCTGGAGACGGGTGAGTCGCTCGAACCCGGAACCTACGAGATTCCCGTCGAAGTCGCCTACTCGTACACCCGCAGCGCGGACTACTCCGAGAGCCTCTCCCCGCCGGGCTACTCCGACGTCAACTACGCCGACTCCTTCCGCCGGGAGACGATGACCGTCGAACTCGTCGTCGAGCGCGAACCCCGGTTCGAGGTGGTCCCCGGCGAGACCGACCCGGTCGTCGCTGGCGACACCGGGACGCTCCGGTTCGACCTCGAGAACGTCGGGACGGAGACGGCGCGGCAGGCGACCGTCTCGCTCTCGACGCAGAGCGACGACCTCTTCTTCGGCCAGCCGAGCCAGCCACGCGGCTCGCAGTCGGTGTTCGTCGAGGAACTCGCGCCGGGCGAGCGCCACTCCGTCGCCGTGCAGGTCGGCGCGAGCGCGAGCCTCTCGCCGGGGAGCTACCCCGTCGCCGTCGACGTGGCGTACGAGACACCAGACGGCCTCGACGGCCAGTCCGAGACGCTCTCTACCGGTGTTCGAGTCGAGTCCGAACGGACCTTCGACGTGCGGAACCTCTCGACCAGCGCGTTCCGCGTCGACGAGGGCGAAGCCACCGTACGAGCGACCGTGGTGAACACGGGAGCGGCGGCGGCACAGAACGTCGTCGTCCGCGTGCAGGGTCCACAGCCGTTGCAGGCGACGGGCCCAGAGGCGGCCGTCGGCGACCTCGGGCCCGGTGAGTCGGCGGATGCGACGTTCACGTTCGCCGTCCCCGCCGACGCCGAACCGGGGTCGCTCTCGCTGTCGTTCGCCGTCGAGTACGAGAACGCCGACGGCGACCTCCGTCGCCTCGACGAGCCCATCCGCCGCGGCGTGACGCTCGAACCGGAGCGCGACACGTTCGAGGTCGTCGACGTCAACACGTCCGTCACGGCGGGCGGCGAGGGGACACTCGCCGTGACCGTCCGGTACAACGGCGAGCAGCCGATCTCGAACGCCAACGCGAAGGTGTTCGTCAACGACCCGCTCTCGTCGGCTGACGACGGCGCCTTCCTGGGCTCGTTCGAGCCGGGTGAGACCCGAACGGCGGAGTTCTCCGTCGCCGCGTCGGGCACCGCGATGGCGAAACAGTACCCCGCCTCGGTCGAGGTGCGCTACGACGACGCCAGCGGCAACTCGAAGCTCGCCGACGGCCTCCAGTTCGGCGTCCCCATCGGCGCCGCGTCGGGTGGACTTCCCATCGGCTACGTCGGCGCGGGCGTCGGCGTCCTCGTCCTCGCCGGTGGCGTCTTCGTCTGGCAGCGACAGCGAGACTGACGAATGGACCTCCTCCGTTCCGCCTTCGCGCGCGTGGGCAACCGGATCCAGAAGCGACCGCTCCTGACGCTCGTGGTCGTCGTCAGCCTCATCGTCGTCGCCGGCGCGGGTGCCTCCCAGATCACGAGCGTGACGGGCAACCAGGCGTTCGTCGACTCGAACCCGACACTCGAACGCTTCGAGGACACCTTCGACCGCGGGACGATGGCCGTCCTCGTCCGCGGCGACGTCACGGAGCCGGCGACGATGCGCGCGATCGACACGTTCGACAGACGGATGGAGACGGCCGACAGGGTCGTGTCGGTGTTGACACCCGCCGACCAGGTCCGCGCCGAGTACGGGCGCATCCCCGACTCGCAGGCACAGATCGAGCGCGTCGTCGGCGACCGTTCGTCGACTGTCGTCACCGTGGTCCTCGAGTCGGGGCTCACCCAGGAAGAACAGCGGCCCGTGTACGAGGACGCGCTCGACGCCCGGTCGTGGGCCGCCTTCCCCGCCGGCACCGAGGTCGTCATCACCGGTCAGCCGGCGTTCTCCGCGCAGCTCTCGGTGTTGATCCAACAGAGCACCCAGCAGCTGCTCGGACTCGCCGTCGGCCTCATGGTCATCGCGCTCTTCTTCCTCTTCCGCGGCGTTCGGCTCCGACTGCTCCCGATCGTCGCCGTCTTCGTCGGCGTCATCTACACGTTCGGCGCGATGGGGTATCTGGGCATCCCGAACTCGACGCTCACCTCGGCGGTGTTCCCCATCCTCATCGGCCTCGGCATCGACTACTCTGTGCAGTTCCACCAGCGCTACGAGGAGGAACTGGAACGGGCACCACCCTCCGAGGCGCTCCCGGCCGCACTCGCGGGCATCGGACCCGCCGTTCTGGTGGCGATGCTCGCGGCGGCGCTCGGCTTCGGGGCCACCTGGGTCGCGACCCTGGGCGTTCCGGCGTTCGAGTGGTTCGCTCAGACCTCTATCCTCGGCGTGATGCTCTCGTTCATGACGGGCATCTTCCTGCTCACCCCCGTCCTGACGCTGTGGGTCCGTTGGCGCTACGACGCGGAGTCGACGACGCCCCGGCCAGCGGTGGACGATGACGACGAACTGAGCGACGTCGCCCGCTTCCTCGGTCGCGGGGCGCGCTTCTTCGCCTCGCACCCGGCGCTCATCCTCGCCATCGCCGGCTTACTCACGGTCGGGGGGTTCTACGCCGGCGAGAGCCTCGGTACCCTCGCGGACTTCGAGGAGTTCTTTCCACAGGACCTCCCGGCGTACGTCAATCTCCAGCAGTTCCGCGCCGTCTCCGGCGGCGGGGACGCCGCCCGCTACGACATCATCGTCTCCGGGACCGACCTGCGCGACCCCGAGACGTTGCGCTGGATGGAACGCTTCAGCGCAGCGGCCGCCGGGAGCGGCCAGATCGTCGCCGTCGAGTCGCCGGCGACGGTCGTCGCAGGCGCCAACGGTGGCGAGATTCCCGCCACCGAGGCCGGGGTCGAGCGGGCGCTCGACCGGGTCCCCCCCGAGCGCCGTCAGCAGTTCTACACCGACGGCTACGCCCACATCGTCGTCATCGCCGAGTCGGATATCACTCCTCGGGAGACCCTCTCGCTCATCCGCTCGATCGAGTCCGCGCTCGAACTCAGCCAGCCCCCCGCGGGCGTCGAGGCAGACCTGACGGGGACCGCCGTCATCTCGACCCCTTCGGTCATCGACCAGATCGAGTCGCGCGACCAGATTACGGGGTACGGCGTCCTCGCCGTGTTCGTGCTCTTGCTCCTGTACTACCGCGACCCGGTGAAGGCGCTCGCGCCCCTGATTCCCATGCTGTTCGTCGTCGGCTGGCAGAACATCTACATGGCCGCCTTCGACATCCGGGTCTCACCGCTCGGTGCCTCGCTGGGCGCGCTCTCTGTGGGAATCGGTGCGGAGTACACCGTCATCGTGATGGAGCGGTACTTCGAGGAGAAACGCCGCGGTGCCGACCCCCTCGACGCCATCGAGACCGCCGGGGCCCGCGTCGGCAAGGCCATCACCATCTCCGGGATGACCACCGTGTTCGGCTTCTCGGCGCTGACGCTCTCCCCGTTCCCCATCATCGGGGACTTCGGCTATCTGACGGTCGGCGTCATCTTCCTCACGCTGGTGGCCGCCATCACGACTCTGCCCCCGGTGCTCGTCGTGCTCGACCAGCTCCGGATGGACGTCCGTTCGTGGCTCGACTCGGACGGCGTCGAGACGGTCCTCGATGCTGACTGAGCGGGTATACTGACCAGTGTGACTGGGCAGTGTGACTATTGTAAATCTCCAACTCGTGATTTGAGCGTCCAATTCTCGGACTACTTTCACCCCGGTTGGATGACGTTATTGGTGACATCCTCTCTGCCGTGAACGGCGGGATTCTCTCCTCGTAGAACGATAGGTGAAGGGACAGACACACACCACTGCTGCAAGTGAAGCCGGGGGTCGAGGAAGGGGGTAAGAGAACGGAAAGCAAACAGGCACGAGAGAACGAATCGCTGAAATCGACGTGGAGTAGCCTTTAGATCGTGAATCAGCACGAATAGCACCAACATAGAAATGTCAGATCTTTAGTTGTAATCGTGGACTGTTGTTCTAGTCACTACTTCTAGTCTAGTGTTTCACTTGTAACAGTGGTGTGTGTCTATCCCTTCACTTGAAACAGATGTAGGGGTGGTTTTATATAGGGGACATGAGAAGGCGGTGACATGCGTCGATTCGAGCGGAAGCAAAACATTTTCCGCAACAAAGACGCCCTTGGTGAGTCTTATCAACCCGACCAAATTGAGGAGCGGGACGAAGAGATCGAGCAGTACATGCACGCGCTCCAACCGGTTGTCGACGGCTGGGAACCGAACAATATCTTCCTCTACGGGAACACCGGTGTCGGGAAGACTGCCGTCACTGACTACCTTCTCGATAGACTCCAAGACGACGTGGCAGATTATGATGACGTCGACCTCTCAGTTATTTCGTTGAATTGCAAGACGCTGAACTCCTCCTATCAGGTCGCTGTTGAACTCGTGAACAAACTCCGACCGACTGGTGGTGAAATCAGCTCGACCGGGTACCCTCAGCAAACCGTTTTCAAAAAGCTGTACAAGGAACTTGAGACGATTGGCGGAACGATTCTGATCGTCTTGGACGAGGTCGACTCGATCGGTGGCCGTGACGAGTTATTGTATGAACTCCCACGAGCACGAGCTAACAACAACCTTGATTCGACCAAGGTCGGGGTCATCGGGATCAGCAACGATTTCAAATTTCGCGAGAAGCTTGACCCTCGTGTTCAAGATACGCTCTGTGAACGAGAACTTCAATTCCCACCGTATGACGCTCCAGAACTCCAGAACATCCTCGAATCTCGGGCGGAAAACGCAATCGCCGAGGACGCTGTTGAAGAGGGAGTGTTAAAATTCTGTGCCGCACTTGCTGCTCGCGATAGTGGAAGCGCTCGGCAGGCACTCGACCTCCTCCGATTGGCCGGCGAGATCGCTGAAAATCGCGATTCGGACCTCATCGAACGTGGACACGTCGAAGCAGCCCGTTCGCGACTCGACCAGGAGCGAGTTGAGGAGGGAATGCGCGAACTGACCACGCACGGACGACTCACCCTGCTGGCGGTTATCTCGAAAACCGCCAAGCAAGAGACGCCATGTCGGACTCGAGAAGTGTACGAAGAATACATCAACCTCTGCGATTCCTCTGGTACCGACTCGCTCGCCCAGCGGTCCGTGCATAATCATTTGTCTGACCTCCGGATGCTCGGAATTCTGTCGGCCTACGAGAACCGGAGCGGATCACGTGGTAATTACTACAGCTACGAATTGGATGTCTCGTTCACGAGTGCGATCGAAGCGATGTCTGACGTTCTCCTATTGGACAACGAACTCGAAGCGATTCGGGAAATCGCATCGATGAACAACGTCGCATAGCTACCCCACCGTTACAAGTGATGGCGTCGATGTGACCCAATTTCTCGTGTTCACTTGCAAGAGTGGTGTGATCAGTTTAGACCTCGTTCACTTGCAGGGGTGGTGTGGTTCACTCGTAACGGTGGTGTGTCTGCCGATCCCGAAATCGTGTCTGAGGATCACGCCCCGGACGAACTCGAGAAGAACCAACTCTACGAAGGGATGCAGGAACTCACGACACTGGGCCACGCAGTTCTCTGTGTACTCGCTTCCTACTGCCCGTACCGTTTGTGCGTCTCGTCGATAGGAAGAACCTCAAAAACCTGTACCGCCTTCGCATCTTCAAACAGTGACGCCTCTCACCAGTCGTCCCGCTATCCGGGCTTTCCGAGCGCGTCAGCGAAGCACTCGGGGGCGTATCTCGTCTCGTCGACGAGTTTCACGACCGGTGCAAACTCGAATCCGAACCGGCGTAGCGGCTCGCCGGTAACCTCTGCCACCACTGCGCTCCCGATCGCAAGAGGCGTTTGGCTTCGTCGAGAGTCGACGGGCTGAATCCCACCTCCAATCGGTCGGGATCCGCACCCTCGGCTCGACGGATACTTCCTCCGTACTGGTCGAGCCAGCGCGTCCACGGGTCCTCTCGCTCATCGTGGGTCTCAGCTCGGAACAGTGCATCGAGTGCTCCCTCGAGTCCCTTGTTGATGCTCTCTTTGACCGAATCGATGTACCGGTCACTTTCCGTCTGGACGATATATTTCGAGGCGAGCTGGACGTCGCCGTACGTGTGTTCGACCAGCGGTGAGAGTCGATGTATTGAGGCGTATACCGTGTCGAGATGAACGCCGATGGTCCGTGCGAGCTTCTTCGGGGAGGTTGCTCCGCCGTCAGTGAGGAGCGTATCGACGAGGTCGGCATCCATCGAATGCATCCGGCTCGCGGCACCGAATACGAGGTCGTCCTGTCTCTGCTCGATTCGTGGCAGTCGGTATCGGCGGATTTTCCGCCACCGTACGGATTCGGTCACCTCGAAGTAACCGTCGGCGACGTAGTACTGCAAGTCTGGCCGCGTGGGAATGTCCGACCACTCGAGCACGTTCAGCAGCGCCTCGTTGAGTTCGCGCCTCGGAGATGTATGGGTGTACTTGTAGGATTTTATGTCCGGTAAAAAACCGATGGAAAACTCGCATTGGCCGAATTCGGGCATCTTGACACCCGTACACGGCGGAATACAGGTGTACGCACGTCGAAAGGGGGAGAGTACTCTCTCGTCTCTGAATCCACTCACGTAGGCGAGACGTCGCGCTGACTGGATCAAAAGCTCGTGTAAGGACGTTGTGAACCCCCCCATCGGTTCGGAGGGATGCACCACCCTTTCCTTTGAGGACAAGAGACTAACGACCCACGAGCCTCTGAAGTTCTCACGCGGAGAACTGCCACCTTCCGTTATTTCAGATGTTGGAAATTTTTCTCGGATAGAACGCATCAAGATCACTGCTGGCCGGAGTACTGTCGAAATCTGAATCGAGCGTTTTCGGTTATTCCACATTTTCTTTCAGATTACGTTCAGGACTCGATTATTGACTGACTGCGTGTGTCTGTCCACTCGACGGTCGTCACGCCCGAATTATGCTTCGCAGTAATGTATCGTATGCTGCTATACATATTTTCGACGTGTAGAGGAGCAGTGTTGGACAAAGTGGGTGACCGGTATCTCGAAGAAGCGGAGTGTCAGACTTCACCCCCGACCCCGGTGGGTCGGCTCACTCGCCCCCACAGGGTGTTCAGAACTCGACGACGCTGATCCACGCCTCGTCAGCACAGCGCGGACAGTGGCTCTCCGCACGTTCCAGCAAGCATGCTCGATGACACCAGATGTGGCACTGCTCACACTTCACCATGTCGTCGTTCCGCCCGAGGGGTTCACCGCAGATGGAACACCGTTTTAAACCGACCATAGCCGAGCAGACGACGAGGAGCGAGAAAAACCTTCAGTGGCTGTACTGTCGGCAGTGTTGCACTCTCTCGCTAGACGGCTGTTCGACCATGCCGCTGGTCAGCGTCCGGCCCACGACTTCTTCACAGCCAGTTGGGCCGCAACGACAGCCGAGCGAACGGTCACACGGAGTCGGAGGTTCTGTCCGCCGAGGGTGTCGGCGTCTGGCTCGCACAGACGACGGTCACCTGGTAGTCGATGTGGGCCGTCACGCTCTGCGTGGCGGCTGTGACGGTCAGGTCGACGGTCGCGGGGCCCGCGTAGCCGCCACAGTCGACTGTTCCGCTCACCACCTCCGTCTCGCCCGGGTCGAGCGAGCGCGAGTCGATGTCGGAGACGTCGGTGAGTCCACCGCGGACGACGCGAGCGTCGACGTCCATCGGCGTCTCGAACCGGTTGTGCACGACGAAGAGCGGCACGTGCTGGTCTTCGACAGTGACGGGGTCCTCGCGCAGCTGACTCCGGTCGGTGACCCACTCCGGCGCGGGATGGGTTCCCTGTGCACCGGGGTCGGCCAGCGGGACGAACCCCGACGCCTGGTCGTCGGCGACGGAGACGGAGACGGCGCGGTCGATCTCCGCCGCGCTGAAGCCGCTGGTCCCGAGAGTCAGAGAGCCCGCGGCGACGATGGCGATGGCGAGGAAGGCCCAGGTGCGTCGGTTCACGCGCTCTCACTCCCGGAGTTCCGGTGGTCGTTCACTCGCGCCGATGAGGCTCTCGTGCTGGTGGTAGTAGTTCGCACACGCGCTCACGAGGAACGCGACGGTGACGAACATCCCGACGGCGATGCCCGGCACGCCCGCGAACGGCCCGATGTTCAAGCCGACGGCCACGAGCGCCGCCAGCGAAGCCGACCCGAGCGCCAGATAGTACTCGCTCCACGGGATGTCCCGCCCCGGAACGACCTCGAGGTAGATGTCGAGGTCCTCGGCGCGACTGGTCAACGCCACCTCCCGGCGGTCGACGTGGACGATCCCGGACTCCTCGAGTCCGGGGACGTGCGTCTGCTGCAGGGCGTTGTACACGCGGCGGCGCTGGTCGGACGTTACCTCCTCGACGGCGATCTCGTTCTCCCAGGCGGCCACCTGTGTGGCGAGGGTGCCGACGTCGACCGGTTCGTCGCGGCGTTTGAGGTGGTGGAGCGCGAACCGACGGCGCTGGTTCCGCAGGATGTGGAACAGCTCGTCGCGCCCGATGTCTCCCGATTCACCTCCTGCTGTGCTGTACGATGGTGTCGACCGTGATTTGGTTGCGCTCATGACCTTCGCCTTCGTTACTACACCCATGAGTTTCAGTACATTTGAATATACAGGTCTTTTTATAATTCTCTAGGTAGTGAACGAATTTTAACGCACCGTTGAGACGGGGTTGACACGTTCGAGGTCGGTTTAACCGATGCTTTCGGGTCGACGAGGTGCGGACAATCGGAGCCAGTGGCTGGTGTCGTCCACACACAATTGCGGCCTGTGGACGGCTCAATCTGCTCATGTAAACGTGGGTACCGGGCCATGCATCTGGTGTCGCAGGCCTCCTGGTGGGGGGCGTGGGACGACAACCAAGGTGACATACAACATGGTGAAACGACGCAAGTTTCTGATCGGTGCTGGATCGTTGATCGCAGGTGGCGCGGCCGCGACGGGAACGGGTGCATTCACGACGATGGAATCGGGTGACCGAACCACCGAAGTAACGGTGGCCAGTGACGCCGAATCGTTCATCGGCCTCAAGGGCACCAGTAGATACGCGAACGGAGATAGTCAGGAGGGTGGAAAGCTGGCTCTGGACTTCACTGGCGACGTGACGTTCAGCTACAATGGCGATGGTGTGAACCCGGACTCGACGTACCGCTTCGACGACGTGTTCAGCATAATCAACGCGATCGCCGGTCGGAACGAAGACTACGGCGACGGACAGAATGACGACAACGACCAGCTCCTCGGGAAGCCGGTCGTCTACGTCGAGACGGAAGGATTCGACGTCGATATCGAGTTCTACGTCTCTGGAACGGACAGCCGCCAGGTCCCGTACGGAACCAGTATCACGGGTGAACAGAACGAGATCCGAATGAACGATCCTGATTCCTTCGATATCGGAGTTAAAATCGAAGGCACGAGCTCCGCTAAGGCGATGGCTGGGGGAACGATCACCGTCCACGCTACCATCGATGGTGAGCAGGACCGGTTCCCGATGAACTAAACCTCGGCGAGAGAGCGAACCGACCTCGGCTTATCCCTACGCTCTGGCGCACCTATTTTAGTGGTCGCAGTGAACGTAGACTCACAAACGGCGAATCGAATAATCCAATGAGTGTGAGGAGGAAGCGTCTCGAAAAAGGAGTGTCCCTGCTAGTCCTGACCTCGGGCTTCGTGCTTGTCGTCGGCCAAGTTTTCGGCGTCCCGCTCGGCCTCGCCTTCGTCGAGACGGGGAGCATGTCCCCCACGATGGAACCCGGTGACGGCTTCGTCGCCCTCCCGCCTGCCCTCCTCGGTGGCGTCGACGAGGGCGACGTCGTCACGTTCGACGCCCAGAACATCGAGAACGGTCGTCTCACGACCCACCGCGTCGTCGACGAGACTCCCGAGGGGTACATTACGCGCGGAGACGCGAACCCCTTCACCGACCAGCAGTCGAACGAACCCCCGGTCCCCCGTGATAGAGTCGTCGCCGAAGCCGTGCAGGTCGGCGGCACCGTCGTCGTCATCCCCAACCTCGGCGACGCCGTCAGTGCGGTCCGCGGCGCGTTCGCCGCCGTCGGCGACCCGTTCGGTCTGAGTGTGAACCAGGTGGTCGCGTTCGTCCTCGTCGCGCTGCTCGCCGCGTACCTCCTCGACGAGAGCGGCGCGGCGGGCGAGAAACGCACCGACCGCTCGACCCGTCGCGCCGACGGCTTCTCGGGGCTCCTGTTCGTCGTCGGGGCCGTCGCGCTCGTCGTTATGATGGCCACGCTGAGCATGACCGCCGCGAGCGGCGCGATGGCCGTCCCGTACGACAGCGTCGACCCCGGCGCGGCCGGACAGGGCGGCATCCCGGCCGGGACGACGGCGAACGCCTCCATCGAACTCCGGAACGGCGGGGTCGTGCCGATGACGGCGGTCCTCGACAGTCCGAGTCAGAACGCCGCCCTCGCCACGGAGCGAGTCTCGCTCGGCCCGCGCGGTAACCGGTCGGTGAACCTCAGCATCACCGCACCCCCCTCGACGGGGAGCTACGAGGTGACCGTCGAGCGCCGGCAGTACCTCGCGGTGCTCCCCGCGGGGGTGCTCGCGGAGCTGTCGGCCGTGAACCACTGGCTCGCGGTGCTGGCGGTCGACCTCCTGCTCGCGCTGGTCGTGAGTCTGGTGGGCGTCAGACTCGTGGGGCTCGGACGGGTCCGCCTCCGACCCACACGCTCGCTCCCGTTGGAGGTCGGGTTCGTCCGGTGGCTCCGGTCGCTCTATCGGAGTTGATTCGCACGCCCACAGAGTCATAACGGCCCCGCGTCATCTCCGGGCATGGCACGCGTGAACCGGCTCCGCATACGGGCGTTTCTGGACCGCCAGTTCGCCCTCGCCGTTCTCGTTCTCGTCGTCCTCGCCGGCGTCGGTGGGGTTCTCACCTACGACGCGTACGCACAGCCGAACACGACTGTCCAGACGAACGAGGTGACGGTCTGGGAGGCCGACGGCTCGTTCACCCACGGGGCGACCGTGGTCGACAACGAGACCAAGACGGCAGGCGCGTTCGAGCCGGGCGCGACCGTCCAGAACCGAAGCGTCTACTTCCAGTCGATCATGCCCGTGCTGAACGGGACGTTCCGGTACGGCTACGCCGCCGACTCGGGTGAACTGGACGCGACGGTGCGCAGCCGGCTCGTGGTCCGAAGCGTGGGCCGCGGGCGCGAGCGGCCGATCGAGTACTGGCGCCAGACCCGCTCACTCGGGCGCGAGGAGGTGACACTCGCGCCCGGCGAGCGTGTCCGGGTGCCCTTCTCGGTGAACGTCACCGAGGCGGCGGCGACCGCCGACCAGGTCCGCGAGCGAGTCGGTGACCCCGGACAGACGCGGGCGAGCGTCAACGTCACCGTCGCGCTCACCGGGACGGCGGGCGGACGGGACATCGACCGGACGCTGCAGTACGCGCTCCCGGTGCGTATCGAGGGAGGCGTCTACCGCGTCGACGAGGCGGCCAGCACGCGAGCGTTCACCCAGCCGGAGCGGGTGACTGTCACCGAGTCGCCGGGTCCGCTCTCCGCCTACGGAGCCCCGGGACTGCTCGCGCTCTCACTCTCCGGACTCGTCGCTCTCGCGGTCGCTCGGCGCGGTGGTCGACTCACGCTCACCGACACCGAGCGTGCGTGGGTGGCGTACCGCGACGACCGGGCGGACTTCGACGACTGGATCTCGACCGTTCGGCTCCCCGCCGAGGCCGAGTCGCTCCCCGTCGGCGAGGCCGGCACTCTCGCCGACCTCGTCAACGTCGCCATCGACACGGACAACGCGGTGCTCGAATCACCCGACGGCGACACGTACCACGTCGTCCACGACGACTTCCGATACACGTTCACGGCCCCATCCGCTCCCCTCGCGGCCGACTCGGCCCCGAGGGCGTCAGCCGACGCGGTCGCCGATGGGTCGGTGAGAGACGAGCCGGACCGTGGCCGAGACGACGGACAGCCGACCACGAGTGCTCCGTCCGCCGCGGAGGAGCGTCCGGACTGACCACGCTCCCCGCTCGGCTCTCGAAGCTCGATTCTCGCATCCCCTATCGAAGCTCCCTCGAAACTCCCTTGCGGTTCACTGCGGTGGAAGGAAGTACGTGTCCGCCTGAAGCCGCCGGGTGATCTCACGGAGCCGCCGCCCGCCGCAGTCGCGACAGCCCGGTGGCTCGTCGGGGCTCGCGTGGACCGTGTCACAGCCGTCACAGACGTAGAACCGCAGTCCAAGCACGAGAGAGGGTTCGTCCCGCAGGCATAAACCCTGTCGGTCGCCCCGGTCTCCGCTCACCCACGGCCGACTGTCCGCTCCGCCGGTGTGCCAGCCGAACGGACAGACGTTTCCGTCGAGGCTCCTCCCCTCCATCCATGTCCCGTCGGACCGACCTCATCGACCTGTTCGCTCTCGACGAGGCGACGTTCGCGTCCAGGGTGCCGGCGTTTCTCGCCGTGGACGGCCTCGACACCGACCACCGGCTGACGGTGGCGGCCGCCGGCCCGGAGTCGTTCGACGGCCCCGACGGCCTGCCGGGCTTCGACCGGCTTCCGCCCCGCGAGCGGGACCTCGTCTGGCGGGCCTGGCTCCTCGACGCGGTCCCGTTCGGGCTCACCGTCTCGGGCCCCGCGTATCAGGACAACCCCATCATCTACGCGAACTGGACGCTTCGGCGGCTGACCGGCTACTCCCTCTCCGACCTCGTGGGCGAGAACCCACGCGTCCTCCAGGGACCCGACACCGACCCCGGCCCCGTCGACGACCTCCGCGAGGCGCTCGACATCTGGGAGCCCGTCACGGTCGAACTCCGGAACTACTGCGCCGACGGAACGTCCTTCCGGAATCGTGTCTCGCTCGTCCCGATTCCGGACGAGACGGGGACCATCTCGAACTGGGTCGGCGTCCAGAAGGCCGTGGGAGACACCCACGAACGGGACTGAGGCGGCCGTGTGGCGGGCGTTGCCGACGCCGCGCCGTCCGGACGCGCTCAGCTCACACGCTGTTCAGGTTGCCACCGTCGATGACGATCGACTCGGCCGTGACGTACGCCGAGAGGTCGCTCGCGAGGAAGACACAGACGCCGGCGACGTCCGATGGCTCCCCGAACCGCCGCAGGGGGATGGTCGCCTTAAGTTGCTCGCCTTCGTCGGTCCCGACTGTCGGCGAGTCCTCGATGGTCATCGCCGTCTCGATGACGCCAGGGTGGATCGCGTTGACCCTGATTCCATCGGGACCGAGTTCGCTCGCTAGCGCGTACGAGAACAGTCGGACGCCGCCTTTCGCCGCGGAGTACGGAGTGATACCGCCGTAGCCGACCATCCCGGCGACACTCGACATGTTGATGATGCTCCCGCCGTCGCCGCGTTCGACGAGTTCGAGCGCGGCCGCCTTCGCCCCGTGGAAGACGCCGTCGAGGTTGACCTCGATCAGTGAGCGGTACGCCTCGAGGTCGAGGTCGACGAGAGGCGTCTGTGGCCCGACGATTCCGGCGTTGTTGACCATCACGTCGATTCCACCGAACTCGTCGGCCGCCTCCACCGCGGCGACACAGTCGTCGTAATCGGTCACGTCGCACTCGACGAACACCGCCTCCCCGCCACGCTCTTCGATCAGTTCGTCCGTCGGCGTTCCGCCCTGGCGGGGGTCTCGCTGGAGGTCGGCGACGACGACCGCGGCGCCGTGGTCTGCGAACGCCTCGGCGATGGCTCGGCCGTTTCCACTCGCAGCACCGGTGATGACCGCCGTCTTACCTGACAACAGGGACATGTCCGATACTCTTAATCATCGATAATTAATGTTTCTTCGGTGGCAGTCACTGACTGCGACTCGCGCTCGTTCGGCGCTGTCTTGTTTCAACGTCGTGGGAGGTCTCGACTCACGAGTACCCGTCCCCGTTCACTCCCCCACTAGTGTCGTCCACCGTCGCACACCCCACCAGACTATCGCCCGGGAACCACCTGTTTCGCGTCGGTTCTACCGTCGCTGTCGGGGTAGTCGGCCTCTTCTGTCTCCAGCCGTAGTGAGATCAGAGAACACCGCCCACAGATTTATATCGAAGTCAATCATTTTACATGATTGATGAATGATATTAACGGAGACGAGTCCGTCGCGCTCCCTGGAGCATCGGCTGAGAGCTACGTGGAAGAGCTCATGCTGCGGTATCCAGTTCCCGCCGAGCGGTACCGCTGGGCCGCCGAAGAGGCCCGGTGGGGGGAACTCGTCTACGCCATTCTCGCACGAATCGGCGCGCCCGGGGTCCCGTCGGAGCGCGCGGCGACAGCGAGAGACCTCCTGTTCGAGATGGACAAACTCGCCGTGCGAGACCTCGCTGCGATGGATCCCTCCGAGACGACAAGTGCCACGTCACACGCGAACGCGGTGGCCACGGTCCTGTTGGGGGTCGGCTACAGCGAGTCGGAGGCGCGGCAGGCAGTCGCGGCGCTCGCGGAGACCGCAGAGCACATCGAGCGTCAGTACGACGGGAAACCACAGCGGTACCTGCGCGAGTACGGCCAGCGGATGCTCGACGAACTCCCCGACCGGTTCGCGTTCGACGAGTTCGCGGAAGACGACGTCAGGTACGCCTTCACGCTCTGGTTCCAGAACGTCCTGAACATGCCCGTGACGCTCCGCTCGCCGGAGATGACAACCTTCTGTGAGCGATACGACGTGACCGTCGAGGAACTGGTGGCGGCCGCCGACGTGCAGGACATCAACCTGGCCCTGCTCGATGACCTCGTCGCCGAGCACGTCGCGGAACTGGAAGCGGCCGAACTGGACCGGGAGTCGACGATGGCAGGTCTCGGGGTCGGGGCAGATGCCGAAGGCGGTGGACGGAGCGATGACGAGTAGGTGCCCAACCGATTGGAGCGGTCGACGGACCTCGTTACCGAACATCGGCTTGAGGAGGACGTGATGGCTGACAGACAGCTCAAGCGGCGAGTGGAGCATCTGAAGGAGGTTATCTACGAACTGTACGGAGACCGCCATCTCAAGTCACCGTACATCAGGGGTCGTCCGCTCCGTGACGTCAAAGTACGGTACTACGACTCGAAGGACAAGTGGGACACAGCGCACAAGCGATACGCCGAGACCTACGCGAGGAAACTCGTCAGGTACTGGAAGCAGAACAACGCGCCGTACTACCAGAAACGGTTACACGAGTGCGGCACCCACGAAGGCGTGGTTGCGGCCGCGAAGAACACGTATCTCCAGGCGTTCAGCTCCGACGATCCGGCGTACTACGATAGCATCTCGAAAACCATCGTGACGCGGTCGAAATCTCACCAGGTGCTCGGACACGAACTCGTCCACGCGTGTGCCGTCACGAGTGGGGTCAACCTCTATGGCCTGCCAGTCAGCCGGTTCTCTGAACTCGTCGATTCCAAACTGACTGAGAGCGTCGTCGAGTATCTCTCGTACGAGATATCGTTCCGGTACATCACGAGAGACTTTCCCGAGGGACCGAAAGGCGACGTTGCGAAGATCGAGAAAGAGTACATCGCGAAGAGACTCACCGAGAACTCGAAGGATGAGAACTCGTCCGATGGGTACTCACTCACTCCTGCGAAGCAGTTCATTAACACCCACGGTCGTGAGAAAGTTCTCCACTCGTACTTTTCAGGATCCTTCGAGAAGGCAAACAAGGGGACGAGACACCGGTGGCTCAAGACAGGCGACGACGGCCGACAGTGGGTCCCAGCGATTCCTTCTACCGGCAAAAGAACAAAACTCCGACGCCCGTTACAGCGGCGCTCGACAGGCTATCGAAGGAAGACGGCCACGCGCACGACCCCGGTCGAACGGTTACCGACTCCAACAGCGAGACAGGGACGCTTCTCTCGGGAATACACGACGATCGCACCGAAGTCCTACACCGTCAAGCCGGGCGACACGTTCCCGACGGTCGCCAAGAAGTTCGGTGCGGCGAACCAGTGGCAGACGCTCAAGACGCACAACCCACACGTCGGCGGCGCGAAACACACTCCGCTTCCGACGGGACGGAAACTGACCCTCCCGGCCCACTGGTCATCCGGGCGGGCACGGTGGTGGGACGGCGCATCGACCCGAAGAACCGGCGCGACGAGCGGTGGGTTCGCCCACCAGTACGACAGGAGCGTCGGAACGCGGTTCGACCGCCGGCGTGACAGGCGTGTCGGACGTGGAATCGGCACCGGACGGGGACTGACTGTCGAGCCGAACTGGATGAAGCCCCACCAGTACCGGACGGTCAGTCTCGAGCCGAAGTCCCGGCCGTTCACGACCAGCGGCGGGTTCGACGCGAGAACTGGCGGTTCGCTCGACGGATATCGTGCGAGTGACGGGCTGGGGCCGAGTGGGAGGGTACAGCCGAAAAAATACACCATCAAACCGAACGACACCCTCAGCGGCATCGCGAGCAAGTTCGGACACGCGAGCCAGTGGCGCACCCTCTACAATCTGAATCGAAAGACCATCGGGAACAACCCGCACTTGATACACCCTACCCAGACGCTGGATATTCCGGCCCACTGGCGGTACGGTGGCAGCTACTAGTATCCGCCAGTATAGTCCCGTCGAGACCGAGACGACCGAACTCGCCCTCGAGACGGCACACCCGACGACAGACACGTACGGCGGCCAACTCGAGGAGATGGGCCCGCTCTCGAAACGACGAGGTGACACCCACGACGGTCACCGTGGCCCCGATTCGAATCCAACTCGACAGAGCACGGTGGGGTCCCCGCGACCCTCCGCGTGCGAGACGAATTTACCTTCCCCACCCTCATTTCCGTCGTCTCCTCACCCCTCGTTCAGACTGAAAGCCGCTGCTGAAGCGGAGAGCGGACAGCGTGGACTTCTCAGTCGTGCTCGAGGGCTCCACCTCGCGACAGGTGGGGATTCAACTATCACGGGTATGTAGCCAGTATTATATATCGTTGATTATCATCACGAGGTGAAACATGCGCGACAGCCCTCCAATAGACACTGGTGGACTCGCCAGGTCCGCCACGGTGATCGGTCTCGTCTTGGTCCTCCTCGTCTCGATGGTCGGCGGGGTGATGGCGTTCGAAGGCGTCAACGAAGGTAACGTGAAGGTCGTCAAAAACCAGGGCGCAGTCACGGGCACGGTCCTCGAACCCGGGTGGCACTTCATCACGCCCATCGTCGAGGGGACCGTTTCCATCCCGACACGGCCCCAGACATACACGATGAGCCACCAGAGTGGCGAAGGCGATAACGCGAACCAGGACGACTCGGTGCGTGTCCTCACCCAGGATGGCCTGCACGTCGACGTCGACGTGACTGTCCGCTATCGCGTTACGCCACGCGACGCGCCACGGTTCCACGAGGAGTACCGCAACCTCCCGACTGCGGAGACGCGTCTCATTCGGCCGACGGTCCGCTCGGTGCTGCGGACCGAGGGCGGCAACATCGACGTGACGGACATCTACACCGGTGAGGGGCAGACCCGCCTCAAACTCGCCGTCGAACGAGCGCTCAAGAACGAGACCGGCGGGAGCGGGATCGTCATCGAGAGCGTCCAGATCCGAAACGTCCGACTCCCCACCGAGTACGCGAGGTCCATCGAGCAGAAGAAGGTCAAGCAACAGAAGATCGAGGAAGCGGAGTACGAGATTCAGGTCGCCGAGAAGAACAAACAACGACAGGTGATCGAGGCCGAAGCCGAGGCCGAACAGATCCGCATCAAGGGCCAGGCACTGCGCCGGAACCCCGAGGTGCTTGACCTCCGCTACATCGAGGCACTGCGTGAGAACGACAACACCATCTACGTCCCGGCTGACGGCGGCGTCACCCTCACGCGTGACGTGAGCGACGACGTCACGTCCACGGACGCGGGTGACACGCTCGAGAACGAGAGCACAGCCTGACTGCGGTCCGATACGAGCGTTTCGAGATGCGACAATCCCTCACCTTCGCCGCCGTTGCCGCCGCCGCCTGCGTGCTACTCGTCGCGATGGCCCGTGTCTCGGGGGTTCTCCTGCTTCCGCTACTGCTCGTGCTGCTTCTCGGCCTCGGCTACGTGACTGTCGAGATCGTAACTGGCCCGCCGTCGTCGTACCCCCGCTTCGCGTCGGGGACGTTCGAACGGACCGAGTCCACGGCGGTGTCGCTCTCTGAGACAACCCCCTGTGAATCCTGCACCGACTGGACGGGCCCGGGCGAGCGCCGCACGACGCATCGGGAGTTCGTGTTCCTCGGCGTCCCACTCGTTCGGCTGTCGACGACGCAGACCGTGCGCTGTGCGGTGTGTGCCGACCCGCTGGCGGCCATCGAAGAGCAAGAACGGGACGGTATCGACCGCGCACTCGACCGTGAGCGGTGACCCACAGTCCGAGACGAGTGAGAGAGTGCTGTCAGACGCTGTCTCCTGAGGGTCGCGGGGGTCCCCTCACCGCAGTGTTGTCACCACCGCGCTCGACACTCGTGCGGGGTGCTCACAGCAACCGCCCACGCGGGTCGCTCATCGACTCAGTTCGACGACTCGCGCGGGGTCGTTGCTCCTCAACACGTCGTCAAGCGCACGCTCTAGTTCAGGTTCCGTGAGCGTCCCCTCGACGTACTGGCGTTTCAGCTCGTCTATCGCCTCCTGTTCGCTCATCGAAGCACCGTCCCGGCGTGTGCTGTCAGAGCGTTCTCTCGCCGCGTCGATCTTCCGTCGCACGCTGGCTGGAATCTCGGGCCTGAGGTAGACGAAGCCAGCAACGGTGAGCATCGTCAGCAGGCCCCCGACGAGGACAAGCGATGCGACCACGGCAACGGGACCGACGGCGAACAACACGAACAGCAGTGTCATCAGCATCAACACGAGCGTGAGGACCGCGGCGACGGCAGCCCCGAGCGCGAACACGATCAGCAACGGGGCCTCGACGAAGTCTTCGAGTAGCGCTGCTGGCTCCGTGAGCTCCTCGACGATGTCTTCGATATCGACGACCGCTTCGACGAAGTCCTCGAGATCAACCATGGACGAGGTTGTCGGCCGAAGGCGATTCGAGTTTCGGTCGGACTGACCGACGACCCGCCGGGCACGACCCACCGGCACGAGCGTCGACTTCGACACTCAGCGACCCCCGCTGAATAAATTACCATCTATATTAATGAAGTTCTTTTATTTTACCGATACGGTCAAATATACGCGGATATAATACCAAAAAGTGATTAAACCGACGTCGGTACCGAACGCGCGAAGGGAGGAGACGTCGTGACACGACTGACGGCCCCAGCGGGCGCGTCTGTCACGCAGGCAGTGCTCCGGTTCGGGGCGACGGGAGCGGTCGCGTTCGGTTTCTATCTCGTTCTCGGTGACCCGACGGACCCGTTCGACGTCGTGACGGGGCTCGTGAGCGCGGCGGTCGTGGCGGCGGTTCTCGGCGGTGTCGTGTTCGAGCGGACACCGTCCGTCGGAACCGCCTCGTCGGTCCTCCGCGCCATCGTGTTCGTCCCCGCGTTGCTGGTCGCCGTCGCCCGCGCGAACCTCGCGCTCGTGGCGGTCGTCCTCGACCCCGACCTGCCAATCGACCCTGCCGTGGTCCGGATTCCAGCCCCGGAGGGGAGGTTCGCGCGCGCCCTGCTGGCGAACAGCATCACGCTGACGCCGGGGACGCTGACGCTCGACGTCGTCGACGACGAACTCGTCGTCCACACGCTGACGGAGACGAGTCGGACCGAACTACTGGAGGGGTCGCTCGCGCGGTCCGTCGCGTTCGTCACGGGTGAGAGCCGGTCCGACGTCGTGCACACCGACGGGGGGAAGCCGTGACCGCAACGCTCGTGACGACCGGACTGCTGGGCGGCGCGGCCGCCCTTGTCGTCCTCGCCGGGGCGCTGTTCTGGCGGGTCGCCGTCGGACCGACGTCCGCCGACCGGGTGGTCGCGGTCAACGTCATCGGCACCGCCGCCGTCGTCGTCATCGCGCTGTGCAGTGCTGCGCTCGACGAACCTGGGTTCCTCGACGTGGCGCTGGTGTACGCGCTGTTGAACTTCCTGCTCTCGCTGGGGCTCGCGCGGGTGTCGGTCGAGCGAGGGGAGTTGCCGTGACTCTCGTCGAGGTGCTCGTGTTGGGACTGGTCGGCGCGAGCGTCTTCTTCTCGTTCGTCGCCGTCGTCGGCTTCGTCCGGCTCCCGGACGTCTTCGCCCGTGCCCACGCGGCCTCGAAGAGTGAGACGCTCGGCGCGTTATTCGGCCTCGTCGCGGCCGCCGTGGTCTTCGGCGTGGGTGCCGAGACGGTGAAAATCGCCCTCCTCGCCGTCTTCGTGCTCGTCACCGGTCCGACGGCGGCACACGCCATCGTCCGGGCGGCCACGCTCGCCGGGGCGACCCCGTGGACGCGCGACGATGCCACCCACGACGGGACCGAGACCGGGGCCGAGGCCGGAGTCGAGGGAGGCGATGCGTCGTGACGGCTACCGACCCCCTCCTCGTCGGACTGCTCGTCCTCGTCGTCGTCACTGCCGTCATGACGGCAGTCGCCCGAACCCTCCCGACCACGCTGGTCGCGTTCGCCACGTACAGCCTCGGCCTCGCGATGGTGTGGATCGTCTTCCGCGCGCCGGACGTCGCGCTCACCGAGGCCGCGGTCGGTGCCGGCGTCACGACCGCGCTGTTCTTGGTGCTGTTGCGCCGGACGAGCGGCTCCGAACCGACGCAGCCGACGGCACCGACCCGACGCGTCCGCCCTGCTTCGGTCGTCGTCAGCGCGGCGGTGACCCTCGCACTCTTGCTCACGGTCCCGTCGCTCCCGGCGGTCGGGGCGGCCGACACACCCGTGTTCGGCCCGGTCGCGGAGTTCTACCTCACGGACTCGGCCGACCGGGGAATCGACAACGTGGTGACGGCCGTCCTCGTCGTCTACCGCGGGTTCGACACGTTCGGCGAGATCGCGGTCGTCTTCGCCGCGGCCGTCGCCGTGCTCGCCGTGCTCGGACGGGAGGTGGTCCTGTGAGCCGTCACCCCGACAGCCCGGTGGTCGTCGCGACCGTCCGCGTCCTCTCGCTGTTCATCCTGACGTTCGCCCTCTTCACGCTGTTCCACGGCACCAGCTCCGTCGGGGGCGGGTTCCAGGGCGGGGTGGTCGCGGCGGCGGTGGTCGTGACGCTCGCGTTCGCTTTCGGCATCGACGACACCGCGCGCTGGCTCTCGGCTGGCCGGTTGCTCGCCTTCGTGGTCGCGGCGCCGGTCGTCTTCGTGCTCGTCGCGCTCGCCGGTGTCGCCACCGGCGGGGCGTTCCTCCAGTTCGACCACCTCCCCGTCCCGAAGCCGTCGGTGTACGCGACAGAGGCCATCGAACTGGGCATCGGCGCGACGGTCGGTGCCGTCATCGTCGTCCTGTTCGTCAATCTCGCGGCCCCCACAGCGGGGGGTGAGCGACCGTGACGTTCGCCGACGCGCTGTTCGGTGCGATGGTCGGGTCGCGCGGAGCGTACGTCGTCTACGCGCTCCTCGTCGGCATCGGCCTGTTCGTCCTCGTCGACGACGACAACCTGGTGAAGAAGGTCGTCGGACTCAACGTGTTCCAGACCGGCGTGTTCCTCTTCTTCATCACGGCCGCGTTCCGCGCCGACGGCCGCGCGCCGCTGCTCTCTGCGACGGGACCGTTCGTCAACCCGCTGCCGCACGTCCTCATCCTGACGGCCATCGTCGTCGGCGTGAGCGTCACGGCCGTCGCGCTGGCGCTGGTCGTCCGGCTGTACGACGAACACGGCACGTTCAGCGAACGGGCGATTCGGGAGGCACGGCCGTGAGTCACCTGCTTCCCCTGCTCGTCACCGTCCCCATCGTCGGTGCGCTCGTCCCGGTCGTGCTCGGTGCCCGCCGCCCCGTCCTCTCGCGTCGGCTCACCGCGGGCGTCCTCGTCGGCCAGGTCGGGCTCGCGGTCGCCGTCCTCGTCGCCGTCGCCACAACGGGGCCGCGGACGTACGTCGTCGGGGGGCTGCCCGCAGCGGTCGGAATCGGCCTGCGCGCCGACGCCGTCTCGAGCGTGTTCGTCCTCCTCGTCGCCGTGGCCGCGGCCGCGCTCTCTCTCACCGTCCGCACCGACACGACGGGCCCGACCGACAGCCTCTGGCTCCTGTTCGTCGCCGGCCTCACCGGAATCGCCGTCACGGCCGACGTGTTCAACCTCTACGTCTTCCTCGAGATATCCGGGCTCGCCGCGTACGCGCTGGTCGCCGGCCGCCGCGGGACGCGAGCGGCACTGGCTGCGTTCCACTACCTCGTCGTCGGGACCATCGGCGCGACGCTGTACCTCCTCGGCGTCGGCTACCTGTACGTCGCCACCGGGACGCTCGCGATGGCCGACCTCCGGGTCGCACTCGCGGCCGTCGGCTACGACTCGCCGCTCGTCGTCACGGCGTTCGTCCTCGTGACGGTCGGACTGGGGGTAAAACTCGCGCTGTTCCCGCTGCAGGCGTGGAAGCCGGACGCGTACGCCGCAGCCACGCCCGACGTGAGCGCGCTCCTCGCGACGCTCGGGTCGACCGTCCCCGGTTACGCGCTCGTCCGCCTCGTCTTCGACGTGTTCACCGCCTCGTTCCTCGACGCCGTCCCGCTCGTCCGGGGCAGTCTGTTGGTCGTCGGCGTCGCGAGCGTCGCCGCCGGCGGCTTCCTCGCGCTCCGACAGTCCGACGTGCGCCGACTGCTCGCGTACTCGTCGGTGCTGCAGATGGGGCTCGTCGTCTTCGGTATCGCCATCGCCACGCCCGCCGCGGTGACCGCCGCGCTCGTCCTGCTGGTGGCGAACGCCGTCGCCAAAGGCGGCCTCTACGCCGCAACGGGAGTGTTTGCTGAGCGGTTTGACGCGACCACCGTCGACAGCTACGCGGGTCTCGGTCGCGACGCCCCGCTGACGGCTGCGGCGGTCGGCGTCGCGCTCGTCTCGCTCGTCGGCCTCCCCCCGACCGTCGGCTTCGCCGGCAAGTGGTATCTGGCCGTCGCGGCCGTCGATGCCCGCGCGTGGGTGGTCGTCGTTGTCGTGTTGCTCAGCACGCTCCTCTCGCTCGCGTACGCTGGTCGCGTCGTCGAGCGGTTGTACCTCGCGCCCGCCGGCCACGGGGTCGAACCAGTAGCCGCCGACGGCGGCGGTCACGCGGCCGTCCCGTCCGGTGACCGTGCGGTCGCCTTCGTCGTCGTGGCCGCCCTCGCGACGGTGCTCGTCGGTCTCGGCTCGACGGCACTGGCCGCGTGGTTCGCTCCCGTCGTGGAGGGGTGGCTGTGACCGACACCGTCTCCGCGCTGCCGCTTGCGGCGGTGGCGCTCCCCACGCTGGCAGTGCCGCTCATCTACGCCGCCCGTTCCCGCCCGTTCTTCCGGGAGGCCGTGACGCTCGCGACGGCGACGGCGACGCTCGTGACCGTCTGGCTCGCCGTCCAATCCCCGACGACGCTCGTCACGCCGCTCGGGTCGTTCGCCGGCATCCCGTTCGCGCTCCGCGCCGACGCCGCCGCGCTCCTGTTCGCGCTGCTCGCCGCGCTGTTGTGGCTCGTGACGAGCGTCTACAGCATCGGCTACCTGTACGCGCTCGACGAGCACGCACAGACGCGGTACTTCGCCGCCTTCGCGGCGAGCATCGCCGCCACGATGGGCGTCGCGTTCGCCGCGAACCTGCTCACGCTGTTCGTGTTCTACGAACTGCTGACGCTCGCGACGTACCCGCTCGTCGTCCACGCAGGGACGACGAAGGCGCGCGCCGCCGGCCGGCAGTACATCGCGTACACGCTCGGCGGCGGCGTTGCCGCGCTCGGCGGCATCGTGCTCGTCGGCGTGCTCACCGGAACGGTGACGTTCACCGCGGGTGGCATCGATGCGCTGGGTGCCGTGGACACGATGCTCGCCCGCGTCGCCTTCGTCCTGCTCGTGGTCGGCTTCGGGGTGAAGACGGCGCTCGTCCCGCTGCACGGCTGGCTGCCCACCGCGATGGTCGCGCCGACGCCCGTCTCCGGCCTGCTGCACGCCGTCGCCGTCGTCAAGAGCGGCGTCTTCGCGCTCGGCCGGACCGTCCTGTACGTCTTTGGACCCGAGACGACGTGGGACCTCGGTCTCGCCCTCCCGCTGGCCGCCGCCGCCGCTGCGACGATGGTCGTCGCGGGCGTCGTCGGACTCCGTCAGGACAACCTCAAGCGCGGGCTGGCGTACTCGACGGTGAGCCACCTCGCGTACATCGCGCTCGGCCTCGCGCTGGCGACGCCCGTCGCCGTCTTCGGCGCGTTCATTCACGTCGTCGCCCACGCGTTCATGAAGATCTCGCTGTTCTTCGCCGCGGGACTCATCTACGTCGAGACCGGCGAGAAGTACGTCTCCGACCTCGCGGGTGTGGGTCGACGGCTCCCGATGACCATGACGGCGTTCGCTATCGCCGCGGCCGGCCTCATCGGTTTCCCGCTCGTCGCCGGCTTCGTCAGCAAGTTCCACCTCGTCGTCGGCGCGGCGGCGAGCCCACACCCGGCGCTCGTCGTCGCGTATCTCGTCGCCGGCGTGCTGAAGCTGCTATACTTCTGGCCGGTGGTCTACACGGCCTTCTTCGGCCGGCGGGGGAGCGACACCTCCGAGAGTCGGCACCCCTTCGCGCCGCCGCACGCGACCGACGGCGGGTACGTCGAGCAGACGACGTGGGAGCGCCGGTCGCTCACGCGTGAGGCCTCCCCACTGCTCCTCGCCCCGGTAGTGGCCACCGCGGGGCTGGCAGTGCTCATGGGCCTCGCCCCGACCGCCTTCCCGTTCTGGTCGCTCGCCGAGGCGGTCGTGGTGGAGGTGTTCGGATGACCGACGCGACCGTGCTGTCGGCCGTCCCTCCCTGGGTCGTCTACCTGGTGGCAGTGGTGGCCGTGTCGGTGCTGCCGCGACGGCTCGGAACCGGGCTGGCGGTCGGTCTCGTCGGAGCGACCGTCCCCTGGGTGCTGACCGTCCCCGCCGGGACGACGGTGGCGGTGACGCCGTTCGGCTTCGAGCAGGTCCTGTTCCGGGTCGACGGCCTCACCCGACCGGTCGCCGCACTGTTCGGCTTCGTCGCCGCGGTCAACGTCCTCTACGGTTACGCGACCGACGCGGACGCCCGGCAGACGGTGTACGCGCTCACCTACATGGGCGCGGGCGTCGCGGCCGTCCTCGCCGGCGACTGGCTGACGCTGCTCGTCGCGTGGGAGCTTCTGGCGGTGACCGCGACGGTCCTCGTCTGGCACCACGGGGGAAGCGCGGTCCGCCCGGCGTTCCGCTACGCCGTCTACCACCTCGTCGGCGGGACGCTCCTGGTCGCGGCCGTCGCGCTCCACTACGCCGCCGCGGGGACGTTCCGCTACGACGGCGGCTTCACCGCCGGCCTCCCGACGGCGCTCGCACTCGCCGGTGTCGGCGTCAACCTCGGATTCGTCGGCCTCCACGCGTGGCTGCCCGACACGTACGCTCGGCCACACGTCGCGGCGAGCGTCGTCCTGGCCGCCTTCACGACGAAGGTCGCGGTGTACACCCTCGCTCGCCTCGCCCCGGACGGGAACGCCCTCGTCGCGTGGATGGGCGGCGCGATGGTGCTGTACGGCGTGACACAGGCCGTCCTCCAGACGGACATGCGCCGCCTGCTGTCCTATCACATCATGTCACAGGTCGGGTACATGACCGTCGCCATCGGAATCGGCACGGCCGCCGGCGTCACCGGCGCGTTCGCCCACCTGACCGCGAACGTCCTCTACAAGGGCCTGCTGTTCATGGTCGCCGGCGCGATCATCGTCCGGACCGGTGAGGCGTCGCTCAAGCGCCTCGGCGGACTGGCCTCGACGATGCCGCTCACGTTCGTCACGTTCCTGGTCGCGGCGCTCGCCATCACGGGCGTCCCCGGCTTCTCGGGATTCGTCAGCAAGGGACTCGTCACGAAGGCCGTTGAGGGCGCTGGCGGCGACCTCCTGTGGTGGGCGCTCGTCGTCGGCGGCGTCGGGACGGTCCTGTCGTTCGTCAAGTTCGGCTACTACGCGTTCGTCCGCCGGACGTCGGAGCCACGGCGGGTCGCTCCCGCGTCGCCGGCGCTGTCGCTGTCGCTCGTCGTCGTCGCCATCCCGTCCGTGGCGTTCGGCGTCTTCCCGGCGACGTTCCTCGGTGCGTTCGCCGGCGACCCCGGCGGGTTCGCGCCGTACGCGACGAGCGAACTCACGAAGGCGCTCGCGGTCGTCGCCGTCGGCGTCGTGGCCTTTGCGGCCCTCAGACGGCCGCTCGGTCGCGTGCCCGTCGTCGACGTCGACCGCGTGCTCCACCCGCTCGCCGCGCGGGTCGCCATCGGGACGTCGGCGTTCGCCGTCCGCGTCGGTGTGACGGTCGCGCTCGCCCGGTCGCGGGTCGTCGACCGCCTCGAGTCGGCCGTCGGCCGCGACCCCGAGACTGCGGATACGGCGCTCCACGCGGCCATCGGGGCGCTCGTCGCGACCGCCGCACTCGCGCTCGTCGTCGCGGCCCTCGCGTGACCCCACCTATCCACCCATGACTCCACTGATCCAACACACGGTTGTACCGGCTCCCGACCGCTCCAGCGCGTTCGCTCGCCGTCGTCCCGCCTCCCCGCGCGCGGAGGTGACGGGCGCATGACGACCCGGGTGGCCGTTCCGTTCGACGGCTCCGACCAGTCGCGGCTCGCCATCGCGTACGCGTTCGAGCAGTTCCCCGACGGCGACGTCACGGTGTTCCACGTCGTCCAGCCGTTCCCCGACCACACCAAGGCGGGCGGTCACGATGGCCGGCGGCACGCGCGCGTCTTCGAGGACCGACGGCGGTTGCTGGCAGAGGCGGTGGCCGCCGGAACCGACCGTACAGGTGACGTCCAGACGGTGCTGCTGTATGGCCGCCCGCGCGACGAGGTGCCCAGATACATCGCCGCACAGGGCTTCGACGAGGTCGTGATGGGGTCGCGAGGGCTCTCCGGGACGGCGACGCGGCTCCTCGGGAGCGTCTCGTGCGCGGTGATTCGGCGGACGCCGGTCCCTGTGACGGTGCTTCGGACGGCCCCGACCGAGGACGACCCCGTACGGCCCCCACGCCCACGTCGGGTGTTGGTCCCGTTCGACGGGTCACCCCGTGCACGCGACGCGCTGCGGTACGCGTTCACCCGGTTCCCGGGCGCTGACGTCACCGCCGTGTTCGTGGCCACGACAGAGGCGGCGGCGAACCGGGTCGTCACATTGGGCGACGGCGGCGACGCGACGGACCGGACCGGCCCCGACGCGGACGGCGAACGAGTGCTCGTGGCGGCACAGCGGATCGCTGCGCGACACGACCGGTCACTCTCGGTCGCGACCGAGTGTGGCGACCCGGTCGCCTGCCTCGCGACGTGGGTCCGAGACAACGACGTCGACCACGTCGTCGTCGGACGGTCGCCCGTCAGCCGATTCCGGGGCGTGCTGAAGGGGTCGCTCGCTGAGGCCGTCCTCAGTCGCGTGTCCGTCCCTGTGACCGTGGTGCCCTGACCGGTGTCGGCTGTTCGGTGTGTGGCGGTGGCGCACCCCCTCTGTAGCACTAACCAGTTTGCCACTCCACTTATGCCTGAACGAGGGCGACTCTCGTTCGAGACACCTCCAAAACCCCTCACCACGGGGGTGTCTCGCGCCGTCCCTTCGTGCCGTGTCAGCAGTCGTCCGTCGGTCGTGACTCCCTGCAGTGAGTGAGTCATCTGAAACTCAGCTGTGATAATAATGTCGATAATGTTATATCTTGACGGCCGCTTCCCTTACGAGGGGAGTTCCTACGGAGCCAATCGGATGGGTACAGCTCTCTGCGCCCCCCTGGAAGACTGTCGTGGTTTGCGCCCACTCTCTCTTATGGGCAACTCTTCGCGGACGAGTCCGTCACCGTCAGGACACCCGCCCGTCGGGTGAGCGCAGGCGTTGCCGGGATTACTCGAGAGCACGCGAGCGAGGGATATGCCACAGTCGTCACGTTCGTCGAGCGTCTCACCGACTCCGTTCCACACGACTCGGCTAGTCGTCGGAAGGAGTTTTGAGGGGGACCGTCACCGCTCGACTCAGACGACGAGGGGCGGGTCCGAGACCGCTGAAGCCACCCTCTGTCTGTCACACGCGGGGTCTGGTAGTCTCCAGGACGGTTTCTGTGGTCGTGTTGCGTACCGCACACGTATATATAAAATTCTTACATTTTTTGTTTCGTGAATAATAAACACTTATTATAATACGCTGCTTCGACAGGCCGATTATGACTGCACGAAGACGGACCGGTCACACACGTCGTGCGTCACGTGCTACCATTAGCCGACGAAAGCTACTCGCGGTGAGCGGTATGGTTGTCGGGAGTGGACTCAGTGGGTGTCTGGGGCGAGTGGCGTCGGCAGTGACGAATACGGGAGCATCACCTGCGGCGGCGTTCGCGGGGGAGCGAACCGAGCAGTTCGCGTTGGGTAAACCACACACGCGTCGACTGACGCCGACGCTCTCTGCTGGGTCGCGCGGTGTCTCCGGCGAAGTCGGACTGGAGGGTTGGGTTACGTCATCCGCAGTGGTGGCGGCGAACTACAACAACACCCGGAGCAATCGAAGCACTATCGCATCCCCCGATAGCGCCGTTACCGACGACGAACTGAAACCAATCCTTGCGTATCTGGACGACGACCCCATCGTAGCCGAGCGGTTCACGGTGTGTCTGCCCGATGCGGAGGTACCGGGTGGGAACGGGAGTATCGCGGACGCGGTGACGCCGAAGCGACTCATCGACTACATGACGGGACGCCCCGATACCAGTGGACGGGTCTACTCGTGGGGGGACGCCGACTCAGACGGCGATGGGTTGAGCGACTGTGATGACCGAGAGGAGTCTGGCAGTCCCAGAGAGGTGTGTGAGACGACCGAACATTTCGTGGCCGCCGTTTCGGGTCCGACTGCGACGGGCGGCAGCCTCGAGGCGATTCGGACGAGCGACGGGACGCTGGTAATCGTCAATTCGCCGCCGGAAGCCGATGGGGGACCGGCGACGATACGGGGGTCCATCGAGGGTGGTTCGGACGGTCCCGAGTCATCGACCGAAGCGATCTACCAGGCCGGAATCGCAGACATGGGGTGGAGTGCCGCGTCGGGCGGTGGCGGGAAGTCGAGTCCGTTCATCTTCGATACGCTCGTGTCACAGGTGATGGCCCAGCCGCCGGGGTGTCCGCACGCGTTCCCGGCGTTGTTGTACGTGGGGCGGGCCGAGAGTGACGGGCAGCTCGTCTATTCGGGTGGGTGGGTCATCGACGACGCGGCGTTGTACGAGGACGCCGTGACCGTGTTGACGATGGCGGATGCGGCGCACGTGGTCGGTGTCGACCTCGGCGCGTTTGATGGAGATGCGGATGGAGACGAGCTTGGAGACACTGTGGAACGGTCGCTCTCGGGTGAGCGTGCGCGACGAGGGGCCCGTCTCGACTCGGGGTCTGTTGCGGCGTTGGTAAAGGCAGGAGTGCTCTCTGCGGAGGGTGGGAGAGCGACCCATGACCATTGGGTGCGGAAGAAACCGGGGCGGAGTGCGGGTTCGGGTGGAGACGAGGCTGTCGTGCTGACGCATCTCGCGTTGGATGCACCAGTGTTGCACTTAGTGAACGCGGGTCGTGCGTCGAACGACGTGAAGTTCAAGGCAGGTGCTGAGCTGTCGAAAAGCGTGAACTAATCCGCCACTGCGCCTCGCCCGACGCGTAACCACTACGGTTCGGAGCGGGAGGCGGCTCACGCTGAGTATCTGTGTGAAGATCGGTTGTCTGCTGCATCCACTGCTCTGGGCGTTGTTCACTCCTGTTCTTCGACCGGGTCGAAGACGTGTTCGGCAGCCGGAAACGCCCCGCTTCGAACCTCGTCGACGTACGACTGCACCGACGCGTGCACGACCGAGTTCAGGTCGGCGTACTGCTTCGAGAGGCGGTACGACTCCTCGCTCAGCCCCAAGACGTCAGTGACGACGAGCACCTGTCCGTCGACGTACCGTCCTGCCCCGATTCCGATCGTCGGCACGTCTACTGCGTCGGTGACCCGCCGTCCAGTCTCTTCTGTGACCGCCTCGAGGATGATGGAGAAGGCACCAGCGGCTTCCAGCGATTCCGCGGTCTCTACCAGCGCCTCCACCGTGGCTGAGCTGCCGTCACCCCGTCCCTGGACGTACCCACCCCCGATCTGTTTCATCCGTTGTGGAGTCAGCCCGATGTGCCCCACGACAGGCACCCCCAGTTCGGTGAGCCGAGAGACGATCTCGATGGTCGTCTCGCCGTACGGTGCGGTCTCCAGTTTCACGGCGTCCGCGCCGGCTTCCTTCATGAACCGACCGGCGTTCTCGACTGACTGCTCGAGCGAGGTTCCGTACGACAGAAACGGCATGTCGCCGATCACCATCGCCTCCTCCACTGCCCGGTCGACCGCCGCCGTATTCGACAACGCCTCCGCGAGCGTCACCGGGAGCGTGCCGTCGTAGCCCAGGTGGTTGTCGCCGGCACTGTCGCCGACGAGGATCATATCGACGCCGCCGCTGTCGACCTGGCGGGCGATCGGCGCATCGTACGCGGTCAGCATCGTGAGCGGCGTCCCGCGTTCGTACTTCTCGTTGAGCTCTGGAATCGACGTGCGGCCCATACAGTAGCCGTCCCACAGCGACACTGTATACTGTTCGTTAGCGGTTGCCGCCGCACCACGAGGGCGCACCGCGGCCGACCCTTGCCGAACCCGTCGCCGAGACGCTCGAGTTCGAGGACACCCGCTCGGGGTGACACACCGGGACGTCGACAGCCTCAGCCGCTGGCGCGCGCTTCGAGATGGCCGGCCACGACGAGGTAGTCGCGGGCGAAGACGAGCAGCGAGGGCGTGACGACGACGGCCGCGACGGGCCACACCACACTGACGGGAACGAGCGGGCAGAGCGCGACCGTGATGAACGCCATCTGTACCCCGGCGAGCGGCCGTCGAACCCGACTCTCGGGGAGGTCGTACACCGGCTTATCCCGTCGACGCCGCCACCCCCGCCCGAGTTTGAACAGGTAGCGTGCGAGCGAGAGAGAGAGGTACCACACCGGGAGGCGGCCCCAGACGACACCGACGAGCGGCGCGACGAGGAAGCCAAGCGTGTCGAACGCCATGTCCAGTTTCGCGCCGAGTTCGGTCTCTTGGCCCACCGTCCGCGCGAGGTAGCCGTCGACGGCGTCGAGCGCAGCGCCGGCCCCATAGAGGACGAGCGGCCCCCACCGCCAGAGGCTCTGCGGCGGCGGAACGACGAGGAGGAAGCCGGCCGCAGCGGCGTACAGCCACCCCCGCGAGACCGTGACGGCGTTGGCTAGCCCGAGCGTCGGTGAGACGTCCCGAGACGCACGCGCTGGGTCTGTGGGTGGTGCGGAGACTCCCGGACGGTTCGCCCCGAGGAACCGACGGAGGAACCACAGCTGGTAGCCCGCGACCGGTACGGCGGCGAGGAGCCACCGACCCGCCGCCGTGGCGTCGAACGCACGCACGAGGGCCGCTGCGGTCGCGAGTGTCCCGGTGGTGGCGAACGCGACGGCCAGCCACCAGCGCCGTCGGAGCGCCGGGGGAACGCTGTCGCCCGAGCGTGTCACCGTGCTCATCGCTCGAACGACGGGTCGGCGAGGCCGTCTAGCCGCGCCAGCTGTGTCTCGGAGAGGCGGAGCCGTGCGGCCGCGAGGTTCGCGACGACGTGGTCCGGATCGACGCTCGAGGGGATGGGCACCACCCCACGCTGGACGTTCCACGCGAGGACGACCGCCGCGGGCGACGTCCCGACGTCGTCGGCGACCGACTCGACGACCGGGTCGGCGAGCAGTCCCGGAGCCGACAGCGGCGAGTGCGCGAGCACGCGAATCCCCCGCGCGTGACACCACGCGACGAGCTCTTCCCGTGGGCGGTACGGGTGGCGCTCCACCTGGACGAGCGCGGGCGGCTCCGTCGCCTCGTCGACCACCCGTGCCACCTGTGGGACGGTCACGTTACAGAGGCCGAGCGTCCGGGTCAGCCCCGCTTCCTGCAGGCGTTCGAGCCGCCGCCAGGTGTCGAGCAGGCCGTGGTCGGCGCGGGCGGGCTCGCCGTTCTCGTCGGTCGGGAACGTCAGTCGCTCCTGTTCGTCGACTGGGAGCGACGTGAGTTCGCGGAGCGGGCCCTGATACGTCCAGGCGTCGGGCCAGTGCAGCGCGTAACAGTCGAACGCGTCGATGCCGAGTTCGGCGAGCGAGCCTTCGCACGCCTCGCGGAGGTGGCCGGGGCCGTGGTTGGTGTTCCAGGGTTTCCCGAGGACGAACAGCGACTCCCGGTCGGGCGAACCGGGCGCGGCGAGCAGGTCGCCGATACGTGACTCGTTGCCGTACAGTTCGGCCGAGTCGAACAGCCGGTAGCCGGCGTCGAGTGCCGTCGCGACCGAGTCGATGCGGTCGACGTAGTCGCCGTCGCGGTAGCGCGAGCAGCCGAAGCCGACCGGTGGGAGCCGGATGGCTTTCCGGCCCTGACGCTGAGCTTGACCCTCACTCCGCCCCTGCCGGGGAGACGGGGACGAGGGGCGAACCGGTGGTGGGGTGAGCGTCGGCGTCGGGCATGTAGGGCCGTCGACTGGGACCGACCCGCCGGACGCGGCGGCGGCTTCGATGGCCGCACACACCCGGACGACGTGGGCAGAGCGTCGGGCGCTCGCCTCGGGGCGGTGGCCGTGCTCGACGGCTCGTGCCAGCCGTTCGGGGCCGGCGAGGTACGGCCGTTCCCGCCGCGGGAACGGGTGTGGTGCCGCCGTCGGCTCGCGCTCGCCGCCGCGGACCGTCACCGACTCGGTTTCGGCCGCCTGCGCGCCCGCATCTCGGAGGTAGAGCGTGCCGTCGTCGCCGTGGAGTTCGAGCCCGTAGAACTCCCGGCTGCGGTGGTCGACGTAGAAGCTCGCCCGGAGAGAGACCTGGACGCCGGCGGCGAACGCGAGCGTCGCCTCGACGTGGGGTGGGCGGGCGTCGTCTCCCCCCGTTCGGTCACCCGGCCACGCGTCGAGCGCGTCGGCGCGACGCACCCGCTCGACCGGACCGAACCAGGAGACGAGCAGCGAGAGGGGGTAGACGGCACCGTCGTACAGCGGACCGACGGCGAGGAACGATTCGGGCCGGCTGTGCCACGACGTCACCCGGCCGACGTGCGCCGTCGCGTACGCGAGTCTGACCTCGCCGAGGCGGCCGTCGGCGAGAAACGAACGGGCGTGCCGCTGGGCGTCACCCCGATGGTTGATGGGTGCACAGCCGAGCGCGAGCCCCCGTTCTCGCGCCGACTCGACCAGGCGGTCGGCTCTGTTGGGGTCGAGCGCCAGCGGCTTCTCGGAGAACACGTGCCGTCCGGCAGCGAGACACTCGTCGGTGACCGGCGCGTGCGCCGCGTGACTCGTGAGGTTCACCACCAGCGAGGCGGGTTCGCTCGCGAGCAGCGCCGTGAGGTCGGTGTACGGCGTCGCGCCGGTGTCGGCCGCAATGGAGTGAGCCCGGTCCGCGTCGCGGTCGCAGACAGCCGTCAGCCGGAGCGACGTGTCCGTGAGCCCGGCCGCGTACTTCTCGGCGACGGCACCCGCTCCGACGAATACACAGTCCACGGTCAGGAGTTGGGAGTGGCGAACAAATACCCCGTGGTCGATGCGGGACGCTCGACCGCCATCGCGCGCCGTCGCCGTGACGGCTACCGCCCGGTGAGGAGCCCCGGTGTCGGCAGGAGCGACGCCTGACACTCCCGGCAGGTGAGCATCTGACAGCGCTCGGTACACAGCTGGACCTCTTGACACAGTTCGCACTCGACACGCTGGACGTACCAGTCGCGCGATGCCAGCGTCTTGGTTCGATCGGCGGACCCGAGCATTCTATCTGTATGTCCGCCGCACAGCGTACTTAACGCCTCTTCACACCACCCGTTCCGAAGACGACTGTGCGATTACGCCGCAAATATCGCCAGGAGACGGACGATTCGGCGGAAAAGCCTCTCGGCTCACCGCGTGGGGCGGGTCGTCTCGTCGTCGTGGAGGCGGAACGAGTCGAGCATCGTCGACAGTTCCTGTGAGACCTCGTCGACTTCGGCCGACCGTGTCGCGATCTCCGCGACACTGTCGGTCTGCTGGCTGATCCCCGCGGATATCTCTTCGACCTGGGCGCTGACTTCCTGGCTCGCGCGAGCTGTCTCCTCGACGGCTCGATGGACGTTCTCGACGTGAGTCACCTGGTTCTCGGTCGCCCGCGAGATCTCCGAGAGACCGCTGTTCGTCTCCGCGACCGCGTCGTCGATCTCGTCGATCCGGTCGACGACTGCCTGAACCGCCCGCGCCCCGCGCTCGACCTCCTCGTTGCTGGTCTCGATGGTCTCGGCGGTCTGTGTGACACCCGTCTCGAGTTCCGTGACGCTCTCGTCGATCTCGCCGACCGCCTCTTTCGACTCCTCGGCGAGCGCGCGGACCTCGTCGGCGACGACCTTGAACCCGCTTCCGTCGCGGCCAGCGTGGGCGGCTTCGATGTTGGCGTTCAGCGCGAGGAGGCTGGTCTGTTCGGCCAGCCGGTCGATCATCGTGGTCATCTCGTCGATGGCCGTCATCTGCGCTTCGATCTCGTCGATCATCTCCAGGTTCCGCCGGGATGCGGCGAGCGTCGCCTCCATCCGCTCGATGGCCCGCTCGGCGTCCTCGCCGCCTTCGGCGGCGGTCGCCGCGGTCTCCTCGGAGACGGAGGTGAGTTCCTGGGTACTGGCCGTGATCTCCTCGATGGTCGCCGAGAGCTCTGCGGCGTCCTCCTCGGCAGTGTCGGCCCGGTGGGCCTGTGCCTCGACCGTCTGTGCGACCTGCTCGCTGGAGTCGTCGATCTCACGGATGGAACTCCGGGTCTGCTCACCCGCCGCGGCGATGTCGTTCCCGATCTCGGTGAGCGAGTGGGCGTGGCGCTGGACGGTCGTGAGCATCTCTCTGAGTCGGGTGACCGCGAAGTCGAGGTCCGACGCCATCTCGGAGAACTCCTCGTGGACGGCCTCGACGGCGGGGAACTCCGACTCCGGCTCCGGCACCGTGGGCTGGATGGTCAGGTCGCCCTCGCTGAGACTCGCGAGGTTCTCCTTCAGCGCGGCGACGACCTCCTGCTGGTAGGCTTCGAGTGCTCGCTCCTGCGCCTCCAGGGTGGCTCGCTGGGAGATGTTCCGATTGATCTCGAGGGCGCCGGTGACGGTCCCCCGTTCGTCGACGAACGGGAGGACGGAGCGACTGACGGGTATCTCCTCACCGTCGACGACGACGGTGTCGTCCATGTTCTGGACGGGTTCGCCGGTGTCGAGAACCCGGCGCATGACGCTGTTGTCGGCCTCGCCGTACTCGAAGAGGTTCGTTCCCTGCAGTTCGCCGACCTCGCGATTGAACATCTCCCGACACTCCGCGTTCGCGTGGGTGAACGTCCCCTCGCTGTCGACGATGAACATCGAGTAGCTCAGGCCGTCCATCATGCTCTCGACGATGGACGCCGGTGTCGCGTCGAGGACGGTCTTCGTCCCGTGACCGCCTGTTCGACGCGCGCTGTCGCTTCCGCCGGAGGACCGAACCGATTTCGTCACAGCGAGGAGGTGACTCAACATACGCGCTCGATTTCGAGTACCCGATATCAGGGTTTCCCCTGAAGGACTCGAATTTGATACTTGGGGAGGCGGTCGTCACCTCCTCGATGGGGATGAGCCTCGGTATCGCCCGGTGGCACAAGAACTCGGAAACGGATAGTTACCACACAGGAGATAGCCAGCGGTGGTGGCAGAACCTTCCGACGACGGGACTCGAGCGTACGGCCGCTTGTCTGTCCCACTGAACAATCGAACGGACAGCAATCTTCATGTGGTCTGAAACCCATCGGGATAGTTATAAATCACTACCCGGGGCGTAGCCGGACGTGCCTGAGCCGAGCGTCTGCTCCCGCCCGTCGACGTGGAGTCGCGTCTCGTTCTCGATGACGTGGAACACCTCGCTTTGTCCGTGCGTGTGAAGGTCGTTCTCGAACAGCGGCGGGACTATCATGTCGAGCGCCAGGTACTCACCCTCGGTCGTCTCAGCATCCGCGATGATGGACAGGGTCACACCGAGGACGTAGTCGTGTGCAGGTGCGGTTCAGGTATTGGATTCGGGAGTATAGTTCGACATGATGTTCTCCGATGGGGCGGACAAAGGTCCGCAGTCGGGCTATCAAACTTGCCCACCCCGTCGACCGTACCGAGACACCGAAGAGGATTGTAGGAACCCAGTGAGAACTTCTTACCCACTGAGACACACTCGTCCAGCCGATTTCTAACGTCGAAGTTGAAGAGTTCACCGAGGCGATCGGTGACCTCGGCGAGCGCGTCACCGACTTCCTCGCCAAGGGCACCGACCGCACACCTGAGGAAGTTGAGGTCGCTGTTGACGAGCTCTCGAAATCCAACCCGATCGACGACGAGTAACTGACACATCAACGCACGGATAGTTCCCTGCCTGGATGTGATAAAACCGCCCGCCAGTGCGCCGCTGGGCTAGTCCGGTACTCTCCCCCTCTAGTATAGTCTTTTGTCGAACCCATCCACGACGGGTGCAGACGCGTCAAGAGACGCTCTCGGGCGCACCGTGCGCGCCGCAACTAGCCCAGATATCTATAGTCGGGAAACAGAGAGGTTGAAGGTTGGGGCGAGACAATCTTAACCAACAGTAGGTCGTCTCAATCGAGAGTGTTGGTTAAGTCTCGCCGCTCTTGTGTAGAGCTACGGAAAGACCCTGTAGTTACACTGAGCCAGCCATAATCTAGGAGTATGTCTTCTGCTCAGCCGGCGTTCGGCGGGATGTTTCGAGAGCTGATCGAGCTGGGCGTCGTCGAGATCGACACCGAGCCGCTCGATGCGGGCATCGAGCGGCGACTCAAGGAAGTCTGGGAGAATACGTCCTGTCCACGGTGTGGGCACAACGCCGTTCAAACGTGGCCGCATCTCGACCGCGTGTGGTGCCGTGACTGCAACTTCAAGCCGGTCTACACCTACGGAACGCCATTCCACGAGAAGCACCTCTCCTGCGGTGAGGTGCTTCTCGCGTTCACGCTCTACGCCGATACACTGCTCAGTATCAACCAGATCGCGCCGTTGCTCGGGCGAGCCTACAAAACCGTTCACACGGCGATTCGGGAGGTGGAAGCCGCGGTTCAGCGCGGCTTCCCCGTCGTCTGGAAGCTTCTCGACCAAACCACCGATGGACCGACGCAAGTCGACGAATCCGGCACGGTCTGTTCGGGCTACAAAGGCCAAGAGCCGCCGCGGAACAGCCGTTCTCGCGGCGGCTCATCCCAGACAGGCCGCTCACGCTGGCGGGGGCGTCACGGTGATCAGTTGACGCTCGTCGCGGCGTGCCGCGACTCGCTTCGTGTGATCCGGGGCCAACTCGGCATCGATTATCAAGATGATCTCAAACCAGTGATTCAGGAGGCTGAAGACCTCTCCCAGTCGCTGGGAGAGGTCTGGACCGACGGCCTCCAAGCGTACCGAGAGATGGACCTCGGCCACCGAACGGTTGTGCACAAAGAGCGGTACGTATCGTCCGACGGCGTCCACATTAACCAGGCTGAATGCCTGTTTTCACTGGTTCAACCGTGGCTGCGGAAGTTCCGCGGCCTGTCCAAGCAGGGCTTGGAACAGGCCGCTCACACGTTCGGTCTCATTCGCTCACTCAACCTCGCTGGTGAATCCGTCGAATCAGCCATCGATTGTGTCGTTATCGGGGCTTTCCGCAATTCTACATAAGAGCGAGAATTCTCAGCACGTTCTGGCAGGGAAGTCAAAGGTCAGGTCAGCGCCCGACAATGCTCACAATCTGTTGACGGACCTGTGTATCAATCGGAATCTGTGAGCAGCGGTCATCAAGCCCGATTGACTGGAGCAGGAGGCTCGCCTCGTCTAGAAGTGAGAGTTGGAGATACGTGCCCTCACGATAGCCATCACTCGTCCGAGTCATATCGATGATCCTCAGCGTTTCGTACTCCCGGAGCTGATCTGTGATACGTTTCTGGCCAAGCACAGTCACGTCAATCGATTCTGCGAAGAGTCGATAGACCTGGTACATCTCGGTCGCTTTGAAATGCGACTGCGACGTGAACTCGTCCATCGCGGCAAAGGCGGCAATGGCAATCTTCGCCTGCCCGGGACAGCCACGAATCAGATCCTGAATCCGAGTCACCTCGGCGTCATCGTTAGCTGCTCGGACGTGTTCTTCACGAACGAGGTCTGCATCTTGATCACGTGCTACCTCGCCAGCGAGCCGAAAGAGATCAAGCGCCCGTCGAGCATCGCCGTGTTCCTGTGCCGAGAACGCCGAGCAGAGAGGGATCACATCATCTGAAAGAACACCCTCTCTGTAGGCGCCACGACGCCGAGTAAGGATGTCGCCGAGTTGGTTTGCATCATATGCAGGAAAGACGATCTCGTCAGGTGCGAACGAACTCTCGACACGGGTGTCGAGTCGGTCTCCGTATTTCAGATCGTTACTGATGCCGAGGACGGTGATGCCCGCATCGACGTCGTTCTCCTCACCAGCACGGGAGAGCTGCATGAGGAATTTACTGTCATCGGCTTCCTCGGGCGGGACGTTCATCGCATCATTTGGTGGGGCAAGGCGGTCGATTTCGTCGAGAACGATGATAACAGCGTCGTAGAGCTCGTCGATGATGGTCCACAACCGATCGTAGTACGCCCCTGCTGCGATGCCCGAGTGTGGGACAGTGATACCAGTGCGTGCAGGGTCGTTTAGACTCTTCGCGAGGTGGATAACCGTCTGAACCTCTGACCGCCGCTGCGCACAGTCGATGATTGCACGGCCGATCTGAACATCATTGGTCCGACCTCGCTCGACAACTTCACGACTTACGTAGCGTGTGACGAGCGTCTTCCCGGACCCAGACTTCCCGAGAAGGAGTGTTCCCTTTCCAGTCCCGCCTGAGATGGCCGGTTTGAGGCGACGAGCGACAGTCTCGATCTGCTTGTCCCGTCCGACGATCTTGTCCTGGTCGGGAATGTAATCGATACGGAGCAAGTCCTCGTTGGCGAAAATCGGATCAGGCTCGTCGAGAACAGAAAGCGGATCATCACGAGAGCTAGAACGCGAATACGTGACCGCCCCCTTCTCGGCAGCGTAGTCGCCGAGGGTCTTCACCTGCTCCGTGTGTGAAGGCATACACCGGATTTCAAATGAAATGGGCTTAGTTCTTTCCCCAAGGACATCGATATTAGTCGAATCTGAGTGAGATACACCGGTTGGCGGCAGGAGTTAAATGACGGATGGCGGCATGATGTAGCGGCAAGTCGAACACCACATTTCAGATGAAATGATTTCAGTGAGCAAGTCGAACACGGAGATGATACCCCAACACCGGATTTCAAATGAATTCGTATGAGGTGCGACCAACGACGAATAGCAGGACACCCCCTCCCCGGATTTCAAATGAATTCACGCGCGAAAGGGTGGTCCTTCGTTGGTACCACACGTGGGATGTAATCCCAGAATCACCTGTTAGGACGCTTGTGACGTAGGTAAAGACGCTGTAGGAGAGTAATTCATTTGAAATCCGGTGCGTCAAAGAGTAATATTCTATCTATCATTTATAAGCCAATTGTGATGGGATACAAACAACTTAACCGGAGGTGAGTATATAAACTATCTAGTACTTGGGACGACTACTGATAGAAACGCGTTGAAGATGATGTTAGTAGCTTCTTTTCTCTCTACTACTACTACTACTTTACCTAGACAAGTAATTATATATAAAGAAGAAACAGCTCCCAAGTTCGAGATGAAGAGATATCGGTCGTAATCAGTAGTTTCAGGCCTTCAATAACGGGAATCTACGTCTCAGACACTGTCCGTTCCCATCCCGAGAACCACCCCTCCCCTTCCCGTGGAACCGATTTCATTTGAAATCCGGGGAGGGGGTGTGTACGGTACCGAGATGGTGACCACCGCGAGCGTCGACTGGGTCCCGGTCGCGACGTCCACCCCCGTCGGACCCCCGAGGTGGACGACCACGCCCCGCTCGCGTGGGCCCGACACCTGCTCGTGTCGGTGGGGCGAGCTTCTCGATGTGATCGGATGGGCTGCAACACCCCGACTTCCGTCCATGGAAGTTAATGGACGAATCGAGCCGTAATACTAATTTAGTATTACAGTCTAATTCGGTAATATGCCCCGTGTCACGACAAAGGGACAGGTGACCATCCCGAAGCCAATCCGCGAGGAACTTGGGATCGAACCGGGCGACGAAGTCGCGTTTGAGGAGACTGACGCCGGCTACACCATCAGGAAGCAAGAACCGACGACTGCAGAGGGTGGCGATCCGTTCGAAAAGTATCGAGGGAGTGCTGGGGGCGACCACACGATGCCTGAGCGGATGCGACGGCTTCGCGGAACGTACCCTCGTGATGTCGATCGCGAGGCCGAGGATGCCGACTCGGAGGCTGACGTGTGATTACGGCGGTCGATACGAACGCACTGCTCGCGATTCTGTATGAGGACACGCACACCGACGCGAGTGAGGCCGCTCTCCGAACGGCGTATCGAGAGGGCAAGGTCGTGGTCACGCCAATCGTCTATGCCGAACTCGCCGCTGACGGTCACTTCGAGACCGTGGCTGAATTGGACCAGTTTCTCGAGGACTTCAGTATCCAGCTCGCCGAGCCGTCTCGCGCCGCCCTGTTCCGAGCCGGTCGCCAGTTCCAGCGCTACACGTCACGTCGACCGGACGGATTCCAGTGCCCGGCGTGCGGACAGACACAGCGTGTCGCGTGTGAGGAGTGTGGAGGAGACCTGACGCCACGCCAGCACATTGCTGCTGACTTTCTCATTGGAGGGCACGCTGTCGCCGATGCCACTGCACTGATTAGCTTCGATACGGGCTTTTATCAGACGTACTTTCCCTCGCTCACTGTCCGTCCCGACTGATCGAGCAGGTCGCATTCGGTGTCTCAGTATTCGCGCTCGATCTCGAGTTTCCGTATCGCCCGCTCGAACACCTGTTCATGACGGTGGCGCGAGCGTGGCTTCGAGCGTTTTCGTAGCAGTGGTGGTTATCCGACAGTGTGAGCTATGCAACCAAAGCACACGAACTGCACGTATACTGTGAATCACCTCGGGGTCGAGCTCCGAGGCTTCACCGTTTAGAGTCCGCAACGCACCGGGCAGGCGAAGTTAATTCCCCCTTGACCTCCCCTCTCGGGCTCGCTGGAATTCACACCCGAACGCGCGGTGCATGCGTGAGAGTCGGTCGCTCCACCACCTGATAGTGTCCGCCTCACCACGTCGAAGACGTGGGGTTTGAGAGACACCACATTTCCATAGGTGTCTCAGTCAGCGACGCGCCAATCCTATTTAATGACCGAACGCAGCGAAGGTGTGAGCGGCCTGTTCCAAGCCTTGCTTGGACAGGCCGCGGAACTTCCGCAGCCACGGATGCAAGAGTGACCACAAACACTCAATCTTGAGACGCCGCTCAACGCCCTCCTCGAGCGGATCGATTCGAAGTTCGAAGATACCGTCGTCGATTAGTTTCGAAGCATTCCGCCGAAGACTGGCTAGGTTTTGGACATATCCGCCATACGTCGGCGGAATGGACTGACTTTTCCGTAGCTTTGCGTAAGAGCAACTCCGGACGAACGAGTGGCGTTCATATACTCCTCGCCGTAAGCATCAGTCAGTGCTCTCTCGCGCCGTCTCGAACGCTCACTCGCCCGACTTGGAACTCCGCACCGTCTCGCCTCCTGCCGCCGAGGGGCCCCCGCTCCTGTTCGTCCACGGCGCGTACGTCGGCGCGTGGTGCTGGGCCGAACACTTCCTCCCGGCGCTCGCCGACCGGGGATACACCGCTCACGCCGTGAGCCTCCGCGGACACGGCGAGAGCGGCGGTCGGCTCACCACTGCCGGGGTCGACGACTTCGTCGCAGACCTGAGACGGACGGTCAACCACCTGGACGCGTCACCCGTCCTCGTCGGTCACTCGATGGGTGGGGTGGTCGTCCAGCGCTACCTCCAGCAGTACGACGCCCCCGGTGCCGCACTCATGGCGTCGCTCCCGCCGCAGGGGATGGCCGGACTGACCGCCCAGTTCGCCGGCCGCGACCCGGCGCTCTGGTTCCAGTTCGGCGTGCTCCAGGCGTTCGGGCCCGGTGTCGCCTCGCCGCGTGCGCTGCGGCGTGCGCTCTTCTCCGACGACCTCCCCACCGACCGCGTCGCCGACTACGCATCGCAGGTCCGAGGGGAGTCTCCGCGTGCGCTCGCCGAACTCACGACCCCCATCGTCACCGGGCGACTCCCCGACGACGTGCCGGCGCTGGTGGTGGGGGCGGGTGAGGACAGCATCGTCCCCCGGTGGGCCGTCGAAGCGACGGCACGGGCGTTCGACACCGACGCGACGTTCGTGCCCGGCGTCGCCCACGCGATGATGCTCGACACGGGGTGGGAGCAGTCGCTCCACGCGCTCGTCGACTGGCTCGCGAGCCGGGACTTAACTCCCAATTAAATAAATCAATACGGCCGAAAGTCAAAAATGGGAGAGTCACGCCGGTTCCGCTCGGGTCTCGTCTCGGGACGACGTGGCGCACGCTGCACGGTGGCTGTCGATCGGTCTTCGATGCCGAGCGACACGCCGTGGCTGTTCCCATCCGTGTCGGAGTCTGTCACAACTCCGTCCGGCAGCGTCTCCTGGTATCCCCCTTTGTGTTCTCCGCGCTACTCGTCGGTCAGCCCGAGGTCCGCCGCGGCAAGGTCGGCGATGCTGTCGACGACGTCGGGGTCGACGTGTGCGACGTCCTCGCCGTCGTGGAGGCTCTCGTTGTGTTTCGCGACGGCCGCCGCCACCTCGCTCACGGCGACGCGGGTCGTCGTCTCGCAGTCGGGGCACACGACCGGGACGGTCGGGCGCTCGCTCTCGTCGCTCATCGTCCCTCCGATGAGAAGCGACCCTCAAAACCCGATTGGTTCCGTCCCGTGTGGGTCGAGGACGGTCGCTCGTCGACGCCACGGCACTCGGTGGCACGAGAGGTAGCTCTATCACGACACGAAACATCATCTGAAGAACATAGTCATATGGACCCAGCTGACGTGCGATACAAGTCGAACGGGAAGATCAAGAAGAAGGATTACAAGCGCGAGCTCGACCGCCTGCAAGAAGAGCTGGTGAAACTGCAACACTGGATCGAAGCGGAGGGGCTGAAGGTGTGTGTGGTGTTCGAGGGGCGCGACGCCGCCGGCAAGGGTGGCGTCATCAAGCGTATCATGCGCCGACTCAACCCGCGTGTGGTCCGCATCGAGGCGCTGGGCAAGCCGACAGAGCGCGAGCGTGGGCAGTGGTACTTCCAGCGGTACGCCGAGCGCCTCCCCACCGAAGGCGAGATGGTGCTGTTCGACCGCAGCTGGTACAATCGCGCCGGCGTCGAACGGGTGATGGGCTTTTGCACCGACGAGGAGTACGAACGCTTCCTGACACAGTGTCCGACGTTCGAGCAGATGCTCGTCAACTCGGGGATGATCCTCATCAAATACTGGTTCTCCATCAGCGACGAGGAGCAAGAGCGGCGCTTCCGCAAGCGGAACCAGGACCCGAAGAAGCGCTGGAAGCTCAGCCCGATGGACCTTGAGGCGCGCGCACGGTGGGAGGAGTACTCGAAGGCGAAAGACGAGATGTTCGTCCACACCGACATCGAGGCGGCCCCATGGCACGTCGTCCACGCCGACGTGAAGAAACACGCGCGACTCAACTGTATCACCCACCTGCTCGAGCAGATCCCCTACGAGGACCTCACACCCGACCCGATCGAACTCCCGCCGCGAGAAGACCGCGGGACCTACGACCGTCCGCCGATCGACAGTCAGACGTGGATCCCCGCGGTGTACGGGTCGAACCCAGTCGACGAGGAGTGAGGCGGCCGGTCACCAGGCGCGGGTGAACTGCAGTTTGAACACCGCACCGTGGGGGTCGTTCGTCTCGACCCAGACGTCGCCGCCGTAGGTCTTCATCACCTGGTCGACGAAGAAGAGACTGAAGCCGTTGCCGTGGTGGACCTGGTCGAGTTCCTCGCGGCCGAAGATCATCTGCCGGCGGCTCTCGAACACGCCGGGGCCGTTGTCGGCGACGGCGACGACGACATGGTCGTCGCCGACGTCGAGTGTCACCTCGACCCGGGGGGAGTCGGCGGTGTTGTGCTCGACGGCGTTCTCGAGGACCTCCCAGAAGACGCGGTCGACGGTGGCGTTCGCGACCACGTGGGCCGGTTCGAGGTCGTCGTCGAGGCTGATGTCGGCGTCGGCGAACTCCCGCGCCGCCCGGCCGACGACGGAGCGGAGCGGTTCGTCGAGCCGCATCGTGTTGACGACGGCCCGTTCTTGCGTGTTGAGGAGGTGTTCGAGGTCGCGGGCCGTGTCGGCGCTGTCGATGATGTCGTTCAGCCGCTCGCGCGCCTTCGTCATCGACGCCTCGGCGGCCTCGTCTTCGACCAGCGCCGCCACCTGCTCGACGTGGCCGAGCACGACGTTGATGTCGTTGCGGATGTTGTGTCTGAGAACGCGGTTGAGAATCCGCAGCGCCCGGGTGTGGCGCCGGCGTTCGGTCAGGTCCGTGAACACGCCGGCGAGCACCTCCGTCTGCCCGTCGCGTTCGATGGGGACGGCCGACCCCATGCCGTAGAAGACGCGGTTGTCGGCCGTCATGAGTTCGCACTCGCCGACCCACTGCTCGTCCGAGAGGACCTGCTCGGCGACGTCTTCCAGAATGCTCTCGTCGACCAGGATCTCCGGGACGTACGTCCCGATGAGCGCCTCGCGGTCCTCGTACCGGAGGAAGGCCGCCGCGGCGGGGTTCGCGTCGCGGATGACGAAGTCGAGGTCGATCACCAGTGCCGGATTCTCGATGGAGTAGAAGACGGCCTCGTAAATCTCGGGATCGAGGTCGGACATGGTGCGTGAGATACGCTACTGTTCGGCCATCGAGCGCTTAAGAGTGCGGGTCAATTATCAACAGAGATATCACTGTACGGCGACAGGCTGGTTCGGGGGTCGCTCGACGAGGCAGATACGAGACCTCAGTCGGGCGTGAGGCGACGCCTCACTTCAGACCGCGCGCTTTCACGTCGACCTCCAGGAGATGTCGCATCCCGTCGACGAACGAGTGGAGGTCGACGCTGTCGACGTCGTACTCTCGAGAGACCAGGCTGCGGTAGGTCTCGTTCCACGAGAGCAGGTGCTCGTGTTCGATACCGGCGTCTTTGATGCGGTGGGCGATGGTCTCGTTCGGTACGTCGTCGTCGCGGATCTCGGCCTCGGTCACGACACCGCGTTCGAGTGCCTCGACGACGACGCGGGAGGTGTAGTCGCACTCGTCGAGTTCGCGCTCCCAGGTGGTGACCCAGTTGCCGATCCGGGCGAGCCGCTGGGCGTCCCACGTCACGTCACGGAGTGTCGCCAGGTCCGCGAGGTCGAAGTCGGGTGAGAAGGCGAGGTCGATGTCGACGTAGATGAACAACAGCATGTTGTGCGTGTCGTACATCTCCGCGCCCCGGGGGCTCGCGAGCTGAGGGCCCTCGTTCACGAGGCGGTTGTAGTCCATCGTGTTGAGCGACTGCCGGAGGTCGAACTCGAACAGTTCCTCGAAGTCACCGCGTCTCGGAGCGCGGCTCAGATACGCCTTCGTGAGGTCCCACGACTCTTGGAGGAGTGCAAGCGCCTCGGTGTCGGCGCCAGGAGCCTCCACGTCGCATCGGGTCGACGAGAACGGGATCTTTCGCCCCTGCTCGAACGTCTCTTTGTCCAGGTGGCGTTCGGAGAGGTCGTCGAGGACGGTCATGTACACCGAGAAGCAGAACTTCGCCTTCCGGGCGAGCTCGCCGTACTCGTCGGGGACCGACGAGAGCCGGAAGCTGGGGAACACGTAGTAGAGCCACTGCCAGAGGAGCTGGTCCCGGTCGGTGGTCAGTGTGCCGTAGTGGTCCAAGAGCGGATCGAACTCCGGTGGGAGTTCGGTCTGGGTCATGTCGCGGACGATTCGCGGGAGCTGTCTGGTCGTGACACTGGTTGCCATCTTCAAACTTTTGTGAATGAAGCAGACAATATAAAATTATTTATTCGAGATAGTTAAAATTAAATCAATAATTAGATGTATAAAAGTTACAGCTCCGCGATTAAAACATACTGTATTCAGTGAAAAAGTGAGTGGAAGGAACGTCTCGTGTCGGCGCACATCGTCAAAACGGCCTGTTTCAGCAGCTGATAGCGCTTCGCGCGCACTCAGGTTCGAGACGATTCACTGGGTCTCTCGTTCTCAGTTGCCGACAGCAGGACTCGTACCAGTTGTTTTCCGTTTCGTCTACGAGTGGCGTCGCAGTGTCGCGGCCGTGGCAGAACGAGAAAGTATCACTCCTGAGGCTTCCGGACGGAGACGTGGGCATCCGACTTGTGGTGTAAGCTACCAGCCCCCGACTCACGAGACAACCGACGAGATAAAACCGTGTGGCTGCAGAGCCGAACCATGCAGGTCGGTTCCCGTCGGTGTCTGCTCAACCCCAAAAGCGGTACCGCAGACCACGCGACCTACGTGCGACGGCGGCTCGAAGCCCGGGGCTTCGCCGTCGAGGAGACCGAGAGCAAGGCCCACGCGGTCGCCTGCGCTCGCGAGGCCGGGCGAGACGGCGTCTCGACGCTCGCGGTGTGCGGTGGCGACGGCACGGTGAACGACGTCGTCCGCGGGCTGTACGACGTCGATGCGCTCGGTGACGTCACGCTCGCGGTCGTGCCGGGCGGAACGGCGAACCTCCTCGCGGGCACGCTCGGGATTCGCGACCTCGACCACGGTATCGAGGTGGCCGACACGGGGGCGGTCGAGACGGTCGACGTCGGCGTCGCCGCGGACCAGCCGTTCGTCGTGAGCGCCGTCGGCGGACTGCCGGCGAACGCCAGTACCGCCGCCTCCGACGAGTTGAAGACCCGGTTCGGGACGCTCGCCTTCCTCGTCTCGGGTGCCCGCGAGACGCTCTCGTTCGACTCGCTCGACATCCGCGTCACCACCGGCGACCAGGTCGTCTTCGACGGGTCGGCGCTGTCGGTTCTCGTGGGCAACGCCCGGAAGTTCGTCGAGGAGGGCGGACAGGCCGCAATGGCCGACGGGCAGTTCGACGTGGTCGTCGTCGAGGAGATGCCGCCGGCGAACGCGGTGGCCGAAGCGGCGATTCACCGCCTGCTCGCCCGCGGGACCGACGGCGTGACCCACCTCCGCGCCGAGACCGTGACGATCGAGGGGACAGAGCCAGTGACGTTCAGCCTCGACGGTGAGTTGACACGCCGGAACCGGCTCTCGCTGTCGGTGCTCCCCCGGGCCCTCTCGCTTCGGGTGGGTGCGGGGTACGACCCGAATCCGAGCTAGCGCGAGACCGGGCGTTCCCGGTCGTCGAGAAATTTCGACATGAGCGAGAGCAGCTCGTTCACGACGTTGCCAATCAAGTTCTTGCACTCGCTCTCGTGTACGATGTGGATGCGATTGTTCAGATAGTTGCAAGGAGGAACCCCACGAGTTCAGTCATCGGAGGAATCCGACAAACCACGAACGATAGCAGTCCGACTCCCCCACACCAGACGTAGAAAGTATAAAACACTACTTCGTATGTGAAGTTACAGATGGAGGTCAAACGAACCATTCCGGTCAAAATATCGGTTCCAGACGACCGAGAGGACGACCTCCATCAGACTATCGAGCAGTTCAACCACGCCTGCAACTACACCGTTCAGAACGGCAGGAACGACGACGGCTACCTCATCCTTAACAAGTCCACCATACACGACAACGTGTACTACGACCTGCGAGACGAGACAGACCTGCCCGCGAACCTCTGTGTCCGTGCGTACTCGAAAGCCGTCGAAGCAATGAAGTCCACAGTTGCAGACTGGAAGAAGGGCAACAGCCGACCCCTTCCGGGCTTCAACGAACCGTCCGCAGTGTACGACAACCGGACGTTGACGATTAAGGACAGGTCGGCCACCCTCTCGACCATCAACGGTCGGGTCGCCGTGGACTATGTTCTCGGAGACTACCAGAAGTCCTACCTCGATGATGACGACTACGAGAAGCGAATGGGAACGCTCCACTACCGCGAAGACGAGGAGGTGTTCTCCCTCCACATCGTCATCAAGAAAGAGGTCGAAGAACGAGACGGTGACAAGATACTGGGTGTAGACTTGAACTTGAAGAACGTCGCCGTCACGAGTACGGGGTCGTTCTACGATGGTGGGGAACTGTTGTGGGGGCAGAACCACTACTTCCGCGTGCGTCGAAGCCTTCAGCACAAAGGCACTCGCTCCGCCAAGCAGGTACTCCGGCGACTGTCGGGGCGAGAAACCCGCTTCGTGCTGAACCGCCTGCACACCATTTCTCGACGCATCGTGGAGGAGGCAGACTCCCACGACTGTTCGTACATCGCCGTCGGACGATTGACCCACATCCGCGAGCGAATGGAGAATCGGGATAATCAAGTGAAGCGTCAGATGCACAACTGGGCGTTCCGCGAACTCCAAGAAATGCTCGCGTACAAGGCCAGCGAGTGCGGTATTCGTGTCGAACAGATACCGCCTGCGTTTACGAGTCAAACGTGCTCAAAGTGCGGGCATCAGTCCAGCACGAACCGTAACTCAGACGGCTGGTTCGAGTGCAACGAGTGTGGGTACTCGGTTGATGGCGATTACAACGCCGCGAAGAACATCGGTCTGAAACTGCTAACTTCACCAGAGGGCAAACGTCCCGATGGGTTGGGCGAGGATCATCTCGCCTTCAAGTCTGGGATACTGAACGGGAATGGCGATTACACCGCCTACGACGTTTCGTCGTCAGACCGGGAGTCTACGGACAAGCCCACGACTTCAGTCGTGGGTCGATGACTCCCACCGAGCAAGACCGTCGGTGACCAGAGTATGAATATCTGTACCGATAATTAAAACCATAAATTCAAGACCAACTGACAGTCAATATATGAATAACATGGGGGCGGTAAGCAGGGGGGAGACTCCGTGACTGCACGAGTAAGGCCCGGCGCGACGATGGTTGACGGCCTTATGTCGACATTCCCCCGGGTTCGAGCGAGAGCGCGCGGCCGCCAAGCAGTGTTCTCGACCGAGACGACGCGGGGAGCAGGCGTTCGGTCGGGGTTCGACACCCGAGGACCGATCGGCACACGGACGGACTGCACACTTTCGGAGCCAACATGAGTATCACCATACAGCGCCGACAATCCGGCTGCCAGATTCGAATCCTCCACGTCGACGACGACCCTGCGTTCGCCGATCTGACAGCGACGTATCTCGGACGGGAGTCTGATCAATTCACCATTGAGACAGCGACGTGTCCTGCAAACGCATTCGAGACATTCGACCTCACGGCGTTCGACTGCATTGTCTCGGACTTCGATATGCCCGGGCAGAACGGGATCGAATTCCTTCGAACGGTTCGAGCGCAGTACCCTGATCTGCCGTTCATCCTGTACACAGGAAAGGGGAGTGAGGACGTCGCGAGCGATGCAATCTCCGCTGGTGTCACCGAGTACCTCCAGAAGGGACGCAGCACAGAACAGTACGCGTTGCTCGCCAACCGTATCCGAAACGTGGTCTCGAAGTTCCATGCTGAGGCGCAGGTCGACCAAGTCGAATCACAGCTGCGAGACCTGACCGAGGCAACCTCAGACCTGCTCTGGATGTTCAGCAGTGACTGGGAGGAACTACTCTATGTTAATTCCGCGTACGAGGATATCTGGGGATACGCGGTCGATGACTTGTTCGACGACCCACGGAGCTTTCTCGAACGAATCCATCCAGCGGATCGGAACGACGTCGAAGAGGCGATGATTTCCGCCTCGGAGGGGAAGCCAATCGACATCGAGTACCGGGTCACACCCGCCGAGAGAACACAGCGGTGGGTGTGGGTACAGGCCACCCCAATCGTCGACAGCAGCGGGACCGTCAGACGAATTGCAGGGTTTGGGCGCGACATCACGGAGCGGAAACACCGCGAGCAAGACGCCGCCCGGACGGCTATCGTACTGGAGACAGTCGTCGACGAACTCTCGACCGGTGTTCTCGTCGAGGACGCCGGTCGAGAAATTATTGCAGCGAACGATGCGCTCTGTAACCTGTTCGACGTCCCGGTCTCGTGTGGTGAACTCGTCGGCCGTGACTGCGCGCGGGCGGCTGCCGAACTGCGAGGACTCTTCGCTGACTCCGATGGCTTCATCGACCGGATCGAGGAGCTCCTCGACCGGCGAGAGCCCGTGCATGGCGAGCGGATCCAGTTGGCAGACGGTCGGACCCTCGAACGAGATTATATCCCATACACGCTCCCCGGGGGTGCGGCGAACCTGTGGCTTTACCGCGACATGATGGATTCGTCGACTGGGGACGAACAGCACTGAGTGGCTGGCCGAGAAGAGAGGGTTGAGGCAGCACGGCAGACCTGTTGTGCCTCGGTTGTGTCGACCATACCGAGAGCTACGAATCGAGTCGTCAGTCAGGTACGGCGTCTACTGTGAAGAGCGGGGCTTTCTCCTCGCACTCTCGTAGCTGTTGATTTTTGAACATTTGCAGCCTAACGATTGAGGCCACCATCTGTTGATGCCATCACCCCCACTTTGGATGTATGCACTGATGACTCAGCCGCTGTTTCTCCAATCGTGAACCCCGAAAGTAGCCCTTGGAGTTCCTCTGCTTGGTCGGCAAGCGTCTGCGTGTTCTGTGCAATTTGCGTCAGCGAGGATGCTTGCTCCTGGGCGGCTGCGGAAACGTTCCCGGATTCACCACTTACTTGTTCCGCGGCATTTGCAACCTGCTCAATCATGCTGGCGACTTCTTCGGTGGAGACAGCCTGGTCATCTGTGGCAGCGCTAATTTCTTGGATCCCCTGACTCGATTCCTCGACGTTAGCTGCAATGGCTTCCAGCGCATCGAGGGCGTCCTCAATCGTTGCAGTCCCCGACGAGACGCGATTGCCCATCTGCTGAATGTCTTCGACAGTAGTGTCGGCTGAGGATTGAATCTCCGCAATGAGAGAATCCACCTCTGTCGTCGCCTCAGAGACATCGCTGGCCAGTTCCTTGATTTCGTCAGCGACGACAGCGAAGCCCTCGCCAGCTTCGCCGGCACTGGCAGCCTCGATAGAGGCATTTAGTGCGAGCATGTTCGTCTGTTCGGCAATATCCGTGATCAACTCGACAACCTCGCCAATCTCACCGATTTCGGTTGCGAGTGACTCGACTTCCTCAATTGTCCCTCCAGCTTTTTTATTGATAGCTTCCATTTCATCCATGGCATCTCTGGCTGCCTCCTGACCGTTTTCACCAAGTTCAGCTGTTTCTTTTGCTTTTGTAGCCATTTCATCGGCAGATGCCGCCACTTCCTCGACCGTTCCTGAGAGACTTTGCATCTCTCTAGAGGCTTGTTGAAGATTCTCGGACTGTGACTCCGCGTCCGCTGCAATCGCTTGGACTGACTTGCTCACCTGTTCACTGGCGTTTTGACTTTCTTCCGTTCCAGCAGTCACCTCCTCACTTGCTGTAGCAACTTCGTCGGCGAACGCGCGGGCGGTACCGACTGTCTCCTCGAGTTCGGCCATCATCTCGTTGAACGTAGTGGCGATTTCCGCCATCGCATTATTACTGACGGAGGTGTCCAGCCGACGCGTGAAGTTCCCATTCGCGCATTCGAGCATCACCGACTGATACTCCTCGGCTGTGGCCTCTAGTTCCTTGTTCAGCATGGCCATTCGCTCTTTTTGTTCAGCGGTCTTTTGTTGTTTCTCTCGGGCCTTCTGTTGAGCCTGTTCACGCTGGATCGCGAGGGATTGCCAGAGGAATGTGATAGTCGCAGCGAGCATCAGCACTCCGACCGCGTGGATGCCACCCCAAACGATGGGGTTTTCCATCGCAGCTGGGTGATTGTATACAGCAAACCACTCCATGAGCCCGAAGACACTGTGCTGGAGCGCGACGTACCCGATCGTGATGACGAACGGGATCCAATCTTCGTAGAGTGCAACGAGGCCAATGCCAACGAAATACAAGAAGTGTGCCTCGATGAAGCCGCCAGTGAAATACGCGAGGATAGAAGCATTGACCATGAATCCGACCGCAGACAGTGATGATCTGATTCGGCGGGGAATCTGAGCGAATGCAGCAGTCACAATCAGTCCGAGAACAAGACCGGTCCCGGCAATGGAGTGCAGTAGTGGGATTGCTGGTAGCGTGGCACCGGTAATCGACTCCAGTCCCTGCATCCGGCTGATAGCGAACACAATTGGGAGAAGTGCTGCAGTAAACAGGACAACCCCGCGGTGGCGCTTGGTGAACGTCTCATCGGGAATTTCGGTTCCGTTTGGCGTCCGCTCAACATACTGCTTGAAAGCCGATAATCCTTGGTCCGACATGACTGTGTTTGCAGACAGCGCATGGCAGCTATTTTGTTCTTTACTCCGTATTATCGGTAGAGATAACGTTCATCGTCAAGTAGCGTCGAGAAATTATCTACTATATTCTGTCATTATGAATAAAATTATGTAATTTTAAATTGTCATTTACTCAAGACATGCTGAACACAGAAATTTATAAACTCACCAATTCGACACCCGTAATCTCGAACCGTGCCCCGCCGTCGGCCCCGTCTGTGACACGAATCTGCCACTCGTGAGCATTGACGACTTGTTCGACAATGCTCAGCCCGAATCCAGTTCCGTCCGCCGACCGCGAATAGCCGGCTTCGAAGATGTCATCATGCTTGTCGGATGGAACCCCTGGACCATTGTCCTCAATGTAGAACCCGTCGTCTAGTTCCCCAACTGTCACAGTCACATCTGCCCCACCGTGTTCGACGGCGTTCCGAAACAGGTTCTCAAACACCTGCTTGAGGCGACTTCTGTCTGCCCAAACACCTTGTTCGGTATTAGTGATTAATTTCGCCTGATACGTCTCGACGTTCTCCCAGGACCTGTTGCTCATCGTGGCGAGATCAACCAACCGAGTGTCGGTCACCTCTTTGCCTTCCCGCGCTAGCGTCAGGAGATCATCGATCAGCCTCCCCATCCGGTCAAGCGCCTGTTCAAGGCTGTCGAGATGGTCGCTGTCACATTCTTCGGCTACTAGTTCGAGCCGTCCGGTGGCGACGTTCAACGGGTTCCGGAGGTCATGTGAGACGACTCTCGTGAACTCTTCGAGTCGCTCGTTCGCACGCTTGACCGACTCACGTTCGGTGATATCGATATACATCGCAACCGTGCCGATAATCTCGCCGTCGGCTGTACGGCGTGGAACCGCACGTAGGAGCGCCTCCACGACCTCACCATCGACAGTCAGTAGCTCGCGTTTCTCCCTGGTGAACCGTCCGGTAAGCGAGTGTCTGTACCCTCCTGAGTGCAACTCTTCTGCCGATTCGGGCGTGTAAAACTCCGCGAGTTCACTGCCGAGCATCGTGACTACGTCGTATCCAAGAGTCTCGACGAACTGGCTGTTGCAGTCCTCGATAATCGGTCGACCGTCGTCAGATCGAGTGAGAACCGTCATCACTGGGGCTTCCTCGAACAGCGTTCGGTACTGGCTTTCGTACTTTGTCGCCAACTGCTTCAGCTCCTCAGTTTTTTCTTCCAGTTGCTGTTCGTGTGCTATCCGTTCGGTGATATCCTGAAACGTGCCGCGCACACCAACGATTTCACCGTTCTCGTACCGGGGCTCGCCGCGGGTGTGGACCCACCGCACCTCGTCGTCGGCTGTAACGATGCGCAACTCTAGGTCGTACAGTTCGCCCTCTGCCGCCACTCGCTCGACGGCATCCTGAATCGTCGTCTGATCCTCGGGATGGTAGAGCTCGAGTGCATCTTCGACCGTCGGCTCGAAGTCCATGTCGATGCCGTGGATCCGGTAGACTTCGTCGGTCCATCGAAGCGACTCAGTTCGGAGGTCGATTTCCCAGCCGCCGACGTTTGCGACGTTCTGGGTCTGTTCGAGGAATCCTTGATTACGTTCCAGCTCGCGTTCGCGTTCTTTGAGGTCGGTGATGTCGGTCGTGACGCCGGTGAACCGCGACGGGTCGCCGTTCTTATCGGTAATCACGTCGAGACGGGTCTGCACCCACCGCATCCCATGGTTGGGATGGTCGATACGAAACTCCTGTTCGACTGGCCACTCGGACGTCCCGTCCTGCTGGGCTTCCATAGCCGCCAGTAACTCGTCTTTGTCGTCAGGATGGACGTGTCGGAGCCATGCCATCGGATCGTCGTAAACCTCCTCGGGCGTGATTCCGTAGATCGTTTCCACTGCTGGATTCACGTACTCAGCTTCGGAGTAGTCGGTCGGCAACATGAAAAAGGCGTCCCGGACGTTGCTCGCGAATCGCTCGAACCGCTCGCGGACCATCCGAAGCTCCTGTTCGCGTTCCTTGCGCTCGGAGATATCGAAAAATGACGAGATCACTCCGATTGGGTTACCGTCGCTGTCTGTGAGGTAGCTGTTCACACCTTTGGCGTAGAACGTTGATCCGTCCGCCCGGACAGCTTCGAGTTCGCCTTCCCAGCGTCCCCGCTCTTTGATCGTCTTCAGCACAGACCTCGCTTGCCCGGGATTGTTCCACATATCAATCGCTAAACGTCCAATCACATCGTCTTCGTCATCGTACCCCCACATATCGAGGAACGTAGGGTTCACATCAATCAATTCGCCGTCAAAATCTACTATCGCAATCCCACTGAGGGCTGACTCATACGCATGTTGGTACTGCTGGAGCATGTTCTCCCGCTCTTTACGCTCGGTGATATCTAGTGAGATACCGAGCACGGCGTCGCCGTCCGTCTCCACCGGGTCATAGGGAATCTTCGTCGTCTCTAAGAGCCGTGTTTCACCGTCTGCGGTCGTCAGCGACTCCTCGGGAATGTGTTCGGGTTCGCCGGATTCGATGACGGCCTGATCGTCGGCACGGAACTGTTCGACTTCCTCTTCGGAGTCGGCGAAATCGGCATCTGTAGCTCCTTCGAGGTCGCTGACGGTAGTCCGGTACGTGTCGGCAGTAGCCTCGTTTGCCAGCAGGAACTCGCCGGTCTCGTCCTTGGCGAAAACAAGCTGTGGAAGCATATCGATGATCTGTCGCAGCCGGTCGCGAGTTGCCTGGGCACGCTCTTGTTGGTGGTGGCTCTCGACGGCGTTGCGAATTTTATTGGCAAGGACAGCATACTGGCTCGTCCCGGAGTTTTTGTGAATGTAGTCCGTCACGCCGGCAGCGATGGCGTCGCTCGCAACCGCTTCGCTCCCTTTATCAGTATACAAAATAAATGGCAGGTCGGGATACTCTTCGCGTACCGTTTTGAGGAACTCGATGCCGTTCTGACCGGGCAGCTCATACTCACTCACGATACAATCGAAGCCGTTTTCGGCAAGCCGAGCCAGTCCCTCGCTGGGGCTCGTGGCAGTCTCAACGGTGAACTGGGCCTCTCGTTTCGTGAGCATATCGGCCGTCAGATCCGCGAAAGCAGAATCATCAACATGAAGAACTGAGTACCCTGTCGCCTCAATCATACGTTAGCTACTGATATTGTATTATATAGTATTTGATGGTTGATTTTCACGAAAAATATTCGGTCGATTCGCGTCCACCAATCATGTGCCAGACTCGGAGGATTTGTCCTGAGGCGGGGCAGCTTTTGATACGCTCACGTGTCCGAGAGTTCATTAATCGTCAGCAACGCGAACTACGCACGCACACCGGGAAGCCACTTCGTCCGAGGACAGCCCAGAGTCTACTTTCATGACTTGTCCCACGGATTCTCACCGAGGGAACAAGTGGTAGACTGCAAACCCTAATATCTCAACCCAGCGGTACGGTACCGTGGGATTCCCGCGCCTTCAGGCGCAAGTGGATGTCAATCATCATCCGAATGGTCCTGTTCAGTTGTAAGTCCTTCAATCATAAGTCTAACTCCCCCAGTAAACGTGTCGTCAATTGTGACGTTCCATCCGTGGACGCGAGCAAGTGTTAGCACGTTCGGCAGGACCATCCCTGACTCGGCGCTGGGCACTGCTACTCCGTACTTTAATGCGTCTGAAGTCCGGTCCGCAGGGATTGGTTCGCCATCTGTGATTATCACCAATTGACCACTTGATAGGCGAACTGTCACAGTCTTTGCATTCGTCATCACTGCAAATTTGAATACCGCCGATAACAGCTCAACGAGTCGGTTAGGATCAGCTTTGATGATACCATCTCCCTCAGTCGTAAGCGCGAGTTCTCCGACGGCTGTGTTCACCCACGCGCGGTCAACCGTCTCCGGAAAACGGCAATCACTCAGATGAGTTATACTCTGGCCGTATTGCGCGAGTAACGATAGATTACCGATGACCTCTGTCATCCGGTCCGCAGTCTTGTCGGCTGTTGCTAACGCTTCTCCAGCCGTTGAATCAGCGTTTTTTGGGAGAGCAGCTGCTGCCAATTCAACGTGTCCTTGAATGATGGCGAGCGTGTTCCGCAGTTCGTGATTGATTGCCTTCGCGAAATCATCAAGTTGCTCATTTTGACGAGTTAATTCTCGCCACTGTCGTTCAACTTTGGTCACGTCTGTATAGATGAGGGCCCGCCCAAGTGTCGTTGACCCGACGGTGATTTCATTCTCGTCGCGCAGGTAGTACTGGTCGCTGCCGTCACGTGGTAGCTTAATTATCCCTCGTTTGTCGCTATCCGCGAGAAGTTCTGATGCGGCGTTTTCAACTGGTTGACCTTGCGCGCCGTCAAGTCGAGAGAAGGTTTGGGTGGCAGCGGTGTTGTAATACTGAATTATCCCGTCTCGATTGAGTAATATGACTGGATCAGTGAGGTTGTCAATGAGTTGCTGACGGCCGAACGTAGGAACGGCCACAAATTTCTCGTCAACGAAATACACGACCCCAGCAGCGAATGCTGCCACGCCTAACGGTTCGTAATTAAGTTTCAGTAGAATGTCCGGCCAAACATAAGACGCGATCGTCAGGACAACCGGCAGTGGAGCCAGCGAGACGACGATGCCGAGTGAGGCGGTCTCATATCTAGATGTATGCAAAGTGCTGTACAACATATAGAACCCAATTGCAGAGAGGATATATGCAAGACCGGTGACTACCCAGTGGAGCGGGAGTAGCTGAACAGCGAGATACGGATATGGAGTGTCAATAATTTGTACAGTGAAATACTGACCATGGAGTGGATTGGTGAGTTTGATTACAACGATGGCGAGGTAGAGACCGAGGGCTGCTCTTTTGAATAGCGTGCTGTGATGATAATCATGACCAGCGTATGCTGAACAAAAGTACAACCATGCACCGACAGTAGAAAGGCCAATAATAAGACCGATTAGGTACAGCATGATTTTCAATCGAGGAGTGGTGACGAGCACTCGAGCAGCCTCGATAGTTGCCCAGAGCCCGCTTGTGATGAGAAGACCGGTGAGGCCACGGCGAACATCGGGCTCTTCCAATCGGCGCACACGCCAGAGCGTTCCGAAGCACACGACAGCGGTCATTCCGAAGACGGCCACAAAGCCATATTTGGCCAGTACCATGCAAGATGTAACGTACAAATGGATTATGTAGTATAAAAACCCCAATTATTAAAAATGTGACAACCGCATATTGGTTCGCTTCGATATCAATGTCGAGAGGCATGTTTGCCTTCCGAGCTCCAGTTGTAAGCCGTGATTTGACTCTACTTGATACCCAATTTATGATGATATTGTTTGGTATTTGAGAACCATAATTCGACAAGATGGTGCTGAATACCCACTTGAATGGCGACCCCGGATGTCCGTTGTCACTCCACAAGTCTCAACTCGATTCATGCAGCGTGCTGGCTGAGGCGGTTGAATTCGGAGATAGAGCACTCGAACATCAACCACCCTATCTCAAATTTTGCACGACCACCGAATGAGGCCTTGTTATCTAACACGATACTCTGGCAAATAAAATTATATCACGAATCGGCAGATGTGTCCGTATGTTCCAGATAGTACGACAACGATACAAGCTCAAGACGGGTCTCAGCTACATCGTGACGTGGGGTGTCGTCGCTGTTGTCGGCAGCGTCACGGGCGACGCAGCGGCGACCGTGTTGGCCGCCGGCGTCGCGCTTCTTGCACTCGGCTCGATCACGGGGACGTCGACAGCGGCAGCGGTATCACAGCTCCAGGAGGCCAGCAGTGCAGTCGCAGCGGGGGAACTAGACGAACCAGTCCAGTCACCGCGGACTGACGAGATTGGCCAACTGTCCGAAGCGGTCGACACGATGCGCCGGTCGTTAGCGTCCCGGATTGAAGAGGCATCAACGCTCTCGTCGGACTACCAGCGGGTCGCCGAGTCATACGCTACGGCGATGGAGCGGGCCGCCACCGGTGATCTGACCGCAAGGGTTGACGTCGACACCGATCATGAATCGATGGAGACGATCGGTCAAGAGTTCAACGCGACCGTCGCTCGCCTGGAGGAGGCAGTCGACGAGGTGTCGGGATTCGCGTCGGAGGTCGGCACGGAGAGCGAGGCTGTGACAGAGTCGGTTGAGGCGATCACCCGTGAGACTGACCGGGCAGATGGCCTCTCAGATGAGACCGCAGCGGCAGCACTCACTCAGCGTGAACGAGTTGAAAGCGCCATCGGCGAGATGAACGACCTATCGGCGACCGCCGAGGAAGTCGCTGCGACCACCGAAGAGGTCGCACAGCGGACTGAAGAGACGGCCCGGTTGGGCTTGCACGCCCGCGAGGAGGCCGATACAGTCCGCGACGACATGGTCACCGCTCGCGAGCAGATGGACGAAGCGGTCGAACAGGTCAAGTCACTCACCAAACGGACAAACGAGGTCACGGAGGTCGTTGAGATGATCCGCGGAATCGCCGAACAGACGAACATGCTCGCCCTGAACGCCTCTATTGAGGCCGCAAACGCTAACGGATCTGGATCCTCAGGCGATGGCTTCGCCGTCGTCGCCGACGAGGTCAAGACGTTAGCAAAAGAAACGCGCGAACAGGCGGACGTGATCGAGGGCATGGTGAACGAGTTGAACGCCGAAACGGACGACGCTGTTGAGTCGATCACAGAGACCAGTAAGCAACTCGGCGAGAGTCTCACACGGGTACAGGAGACCGTCGGACGGCTCGACGACATCGCTGAGGCCGTTGACGCAGTCGACGATGGGGTGACCGAAATCAGTGAGGCGACCGACGACCAGGCTCACTCTACCGAGCGACTATCGGCGACGCTCAACGAGATTGGCGAAACGAGTGACAGTACTGTCGACGCCGTTGAACAGGTACAAGCGGCGGTAGGGACGCAGCAGGACGCCGTCGAGACGGTCGACGACAGAGTGCGGCGGTTCGGCGCGCACGCCGACGAACTTGTCGGCTCGCTCGAGCACTTCGAGACTGGTGAGGAAAGTGAACAGAGTCCGATAACACAGAGTGCGGGCGGTCCTGCCTTTGCCGACGGCGGAACCGGAGGGGAAGGTCGATGACTCCGGTGGCCGTCGCATACATGGTTGGGGCACTCGGAATGCTCGTCGGCGTTGGTATTGGTGTTCGACTGCTTTCTGTCACCGACGTCGATTCCAGGGCGGGCGCATTCAAATACTTGCTCGTCATCCCCGGGGCTGCTGCTGTTATGTATGGTCTCATGGCTGTTGGCGTCGGGACTGTCACCGTCCACGGCGCGACGGTCCCAGCACCACGGTACGTCGACTGGTTACTGACGACACCGGTACTCGTCGGATACGTGGCTTACACAGCGGGTGCGCCGAAGCGGGCAACGGCCAGCATCGTGAGCGCCGACGCGGCCATGATCGGCATCGGGTGGGTCGCCGTCGTGACCAGCGGCCCGATTCGGTTCGCCGCATTCACAGTCTCATCAGCTTGTTACGTCGGCCTCCTCTGGGCGCTGTACAGCTATCTTCCGACGTTCGTAAACCGACAGAACACCGGCCGTCAGCACCTCTTCGAACTGCTCCGGAATCACGTCGGTCTACTGTGGCTGGCGTATCCCATTATCTGGCTCGCTGGGCCACTCGGTGTCGGCTTGGTGTCGATGCTGAGCGTCTCACTTGTCATCACATATATTGATGTCGTCGCCAAAGTGCCGTACGTTTATTTCGTCTACCAGCACCGCCACGCGTTTGCCGACGATCGTTTTGCCGACGCCACCGACGGCCGGCGTACGCAGGTCTCTCAGCTGGCTGACTGAATTCCTCACCACAGTCTCTTAGCGTGGGGTCTGTCACGGCATGTGACCGTCTGGATGTCACCTGGCACACGACGGCTGAGCCTGTTCAATGAGCTAAATACGCTACATGATAATCTGTCGTATGATTTATTTATTAAACAAATATATCTCTTTGCATGGCACAGTCTTCGTATGGAAAAGCGGATTTCGGCCAGGGCGGCCTGAACACGCAACTCAACGTCGATTCACTTCTTCAAGAGATCGACCTCAACCGGGCCGAAATCGACTGGCGTAAAGACTTCATCGGCTTCGACCAAGACGACGTCCGTCGTCTGAGACAGTACGAAGATGTGTTTCAGGCAAACGCCGACCAGGTCGCGGAAGATTTTTATGAAAACCTCACCGATTACGACCAAACTGTTGAGATTATAGGGCGATCTGAAAAAACTGTCAAGCAACTCAAGCGCACGCAGTCCGCTTATCTCGTAACGCTCGCTACCGGCGACTATGGGCAAGACTACTTCCGTGATCGGGCCCGCATCGGCAAAATCCACGACCTTCTAGACATGCCGATGAAACACTATCTCGGTCAGTACGGTGTCTATTTCAATCTCATCCTTCCGATCGTCGGTGATCGGCTCACCGATGTACTTACCGACCGGTTGACCAAGAGCGAGACTGACGGCAGAGCGGTTCTCAACCGAGCAGGACACGCTGACACTTCAGCCACCGCGAGCAGTAAGAACCCCGCAACTGGCCCGCCGACAGGCACGATCGAAGCGATCATTGACGAGGCGGTCACCGACACGATTCGGGATCTGCTCGCAATCCTTCGTATCATCAATCTCGATATACAGGTGGTCACGGACACGTATATTCACTCTTACAGCCAGCAACTGGAAGAGCACATCGACCGAAACGAGCAGCTGATGACAGAAGTCCAAGAGGACATCCAGAATCCGGTCGAGGATCTGAAAACGACCGCTGAGGATGTCGCTGGTAGTGCGTCTGAAATCTCTGACACAGCCGAGGTACAGGCTGAGCAGACGAACGAAATCGCCTCTGAGGTATCGAATCTCTCAGCGACCGTCGAAGAAGTCGCAGCGACCGCCGATCAGGTCGAAGCCACAAGCCATCAGGCCGAAGAACTCGCCCAAGACGGCAAGGCGGCTGCGGACGACGCCGCTGCGGTGATGACCGATATCGGCGATGCTGCCGAGAAGGCTCGCAACGACATGCGTCAGTTACAGGGTGGCATCCAAGAGATCGACGAGTTTGCCGACGCAATCAACGACATCGCCGAACAGACGAACATCCTCGCGTTGAACGCACAGATTGAGGCTGCCCGTGCCGGCGAGGCCGGCGAGGGCTTCGCCGTCGTCGCAGAGGAAGTCAAGAGCCTGGCCGAAGAGTCTCAAGACTCCGCCAACAAGGTCGAACGGCACATTGAAACCGTCAAAAACGACACTGACGAGACGGTCGAGAGCCTCACCGAGATGACCGACCAAGTCAGACAAGGCATCGATCGGGTCCAGGAGGCGGTGGCCAACCTGACTGACATCGCTGAGGCCGTCTCAGAAACCGCCGACGGCATTAGCGAAGTCTCGGACGCTGCCGATGACCAGGCGGCGAGCAGCGAAGAGATAGCCGCGATGATTGATGAGATTGTCGAGCAGGCCGAGCGTGTGGCCGGAGAAGTTGACGGGCTGGCTGCGGCAAATCAAGAGCAGGCGGCGATGGTCAACGATGTCGAAGAAACAGTCGGAAGACTAACAGAGAGTCGAACAGCAACTGACGGCGGCCGGGCACTGCACACAAACGAGGCGTCACCGGACAGCGTGTCACTCCCAGAAGACCTTCCCGACGGGATGCCCGACTTCGTCGTCGAACAACTCTCTGACGATCAACTCAGGAAAATCGCCCGTGGCGAACTTGATACATAGTGCGAGCGCATACCCGCGTCTTCAGGCGCGGGTCAAGCGGACAATAGCGTACATCTCCACCGACGATGGCATGGCTGGATTTCCCACCGTGTACGCTAATTTTAAGACACCACAGAGGCATAGTGTGTAGTACGGATGAAGACCACACGGCACGCAACGTACAACCTCAACTACCACATAGTGTGGATACCGAAGTCTCGCAGAACCGACGGTTCTGCGGACATCGCAGAGCGAAGCTCTGCTCAGTACCGCCAATCGGTACTCGTCGGTGACGTTGCAACCCGTGTGCGAGACATCCTCCACGAAATAGCCGACGAGAAGGGGTTGGAGATTATCGACCTCACCGTCCAACCCGACCACATCCACCTGTTCGTCAGTAGCCCGCCGAAACACGCCCCGTCACTTCTCGCCAACTGGTTCAAAGGCATCAGTTCGCGGAAATACAACCACCGACACGCCGACCACGACGGCGAGAAAATCAAGTGGGCACGCGGCTACTACGCAGGAACAGCGGGACACGTTTCGAGCGAGACTGTCGAGAAGTACATCCAGCGTTGCCAGAACTCATGAGTTCTGGCTGCCTGCCAGATTACATCTGGCAACGCCACGAGGAGGACGAACAGTGACCGAACTCACCGAGACGCTGGAACTCCAGCTTGTGGAGCCGAACGCCCACAAGCACCGCAAACTCTGTGAGACGAAACGGGCGTACCAAGACGCGCTCGAAGCCGCGTTCAACGCCAACTGCACCACGCAGTCAGCGGCCAACGACGTGGTGGTCAACTACGACCTGAGTGGGTATGCGAAGAACGCGCTCAAGAAGTACGTCCCACAACTCTGTGGCGGGAGCTACGACGCCAAAGGGCTTCACGACGACCACCCTGTCCGCTTCACGAACGAAGGCCCGAAGCTCGACCACAAACCACAGAACGCAATTGAGTGGTACGTCAAAATCCCGCATCACGACGACTACCACCTCTGGTTGCCCGCACAACCGAATCCTGAACAGCGGGAGTGGCGTCAACTGCCCCGCGCACGGTGGCGCGGGGCTTGTCAGTGAACTCGGCCTCTCCCGACTGTGGTTAGTCGGACGGGACGAATCCCCGGTTCGGCGTCACTGTTCCTGACTTCAGGGCGAGTTGACTGTCGCCCGTCCGCCGCGACGACTGTAGGCCGCGACGGACGTACCGCCATCCAACATTTTTCGCTCCAACATAGTCCGCATTCGCTGTCGCACCACACTTCTCGCACTCGAACTCCGCCTGCCCGACGCGATTGCCTTCGCTAGTGTGTCCACACTCGGGACACCGCCGACTCGTGTTCTCCGGATCAACGTACTCAACACTGATGCCTTCGGCGTCAGCCTTGTACTCCACGAGGTCAACGAGCTGGCGGTGCGCCCACTGGTGGAACTCTTTCACCGGCGGCGCACGTTCCCTGATGTGTCTCAGGTTCTCAAAGGTGATGTACTCGCAGTTATGCTCCAGTGCTTCCTCGATGATGTCGTTGGCCACGCGGTGGAGGACGTCTCGAACGTATCGGGATTCCCTACCGCTCATCTGCTGAATCGTCCGATGTGCGGATTGTGTACCAGTCTGTTGGAGGTTGCCACGTATCCCCTCGAATTCCCGATGGCGGTGTCGAAGTTCCCTGCCGGACGCGAAGTACGCCGTACTGGTGGTGGCGATGTTGACGATACCGAGGTCAACGCCGAGAACTGTCCTGTCCTCGTCGTCGCCCTGTTGTTCGACCTGTTTCTCGGGCTTCGGTTTGCGAAAGCCGAGATGCAGGTAGTAGTCGCCATCACGCCGAGAAAGCGTGGATTCGGTGAGTTCCCAGTCCTCGTGGTTGAGGTACTGGTGTTGGTAGCCATCTTCGTCGTCGGGCAACGCGAGATCGCACCGAATACGGTTGTCAACCGTTGAGAGTGAGACTGTTCCGTCGTCGAATATCGTCATCGTCCGGGTGTCGTATTTCACTGTCTCGGCGGTGAACTCCGGACGTGATGTCTTGTACTCCTCGTCCAGTTCTTTGATTTCTTCGACGCCGGAGAGTGCGGCTGCGGCTTGGTGGGTGGCGAGGATTGCGTGCTGACTCCCGAGACGCGTTTCCTCTCGCACATCGCCGTAGGCGAGGTCTTGGAGGTACGTCTTCCGCGTTTCACCGTGTTCCCATCCGATCTGGCTGCTGGTGTTGCAGGCAGTTTTCCACTCGTTGATGGTAGCATCGAGCAGTTGCTTCTGCTCGTGGGTGAGGATGGGGCGGGTGATTGCGGTGCGTCTCAGGTAGTCGTCCGCCACGAGTTTCAATAGATGGTAAAGGTACTTACTGGTTGGTGGGTTTGTGGCAGCGGGCGTCGGCTTCCTCCCCGCCCACGGTGGGGCGGGGAATCCGCCTTGCTACCTAGTTTGAAACCTTAGGGCCGCGCTCGGCCTGAAATCCCATGGTGGGATTCCCGCGACTTTACGCGCGGGAGGAGGTCAAGTGATGTTATCGCCCGCGATTGGGTTCTTCACGCCGGATCCTATACTCAGTACATCACAAAGCCGGTTAGTTGAGACGTCTGCTTGCAGAAGGTGTGTTCAAAACCCAGCAAGCAGACGGTGAAATCCACGAGGACCAGCTTCTTAACTTCCTCGTCAACTCCCTTGACGAGGAAGTTGCTCTCACACTCGCTGAAAACGCTGAACTCGACGCTGAAGATATCTACGAGGTCCTCGTCGGCGCGTGCGCCGACGGGACCTCAGTCTCGACGCACTGCAAGAGAAGCGAAGATGCGCCCCACGAAAACTCGGTTCTCTACCATCTCCGCACCAAGTTCGACCTCGAGACGCTCGAACAAATCGGCAACACGCTCCTCCAGAAAGACGTTCTCGACGTCCTCCCCGAGCAGGTGGAGGTCGTTGCGGACCTCCACCTGCGACCCTACTACGGTGACGAAGACGACACAGAGGGCCTCTACCACTCGGAAGCGAAGCGTGGAACCACCGCGTTCCACGCGTACGCGACACTGTACCCACGCGTGAAGAACAAACGCTACACGCTGGCGGTGCGCCGTCTCGAAGACGGCGACACCGCCAGCAGCGTCCTCGCAGAGTTTCTCGGTATTCTCGACGGCCTTGACCTCAACGTCAAGGCCGTCTACCTTGACCGCGAATTCGACGACAGCAAGTGTTTAACGCTGCTTCAGGCACACAATCACGCGTACGTCATGCCGATCGTCCGCTGGGGACGGACGATCAAGCGAGAACTCTCGGAAGGCTGGAGTCGTGTAATTCAGCACGACATGACGGCGAAGCTCGACGGTCACAGCTGGACCGTCGAGTTTCCCGTCTACATCGACTGTACCTACCAGAACGGGCGGTACGACGAGCATGGGGTGGCGCGTCACGGCTACGCCGCTGACGCGCCGTTCATCAACTCACCACGCGAGGCTCGATACCACTACGCGAAACGCTTCGGTATCGAGGCGAGCTACCGGCTCTCCGAGCAAACGATTGCGACGACTACGACACAGAATCCGGTCGTACGGCTGTTGTACGTCGTGGTGAGTTTGCTGTTACAGAACGTGTGGCGGTATCTGCACTGGGAATACGTGGCGACGCCCCGCCGTGGGGGGCGTCGCCTCTGGGAGTGGTCGTACAAGGAGTTCACCAACATGATGCGACGAGCAGCGTGGACGGCCCTCGCGACGCGTCGGGCCGTCCCCGCAAACCGACCACCGGACGACCGGTTTAGCCGGTAATCTCCCATCGGGCTAGCCAGCGGTGTGAGTGGCGACGCTGTCGCGTCGGCGGCAGCCGCCGCCGACAGCGACAGCTCTCCATCGGTTCGCCCAAAATTCTCACGTCGAGACCGCCAGTGCAACCGCTCCGCCACAGAACTCAGGCTTCAGAAACAGCTAGCCGAGGATCCTTTGTGAGGTACTGATACTACCCACATCTCTCGTCGGCAGCATCAAATCGTTTCCGCAACGAGTCCGAAAAGAACGTGTACCTCGATTGTTCGGCCACCCTTCCAGAAGACTTCGTTACCACGACCGACACGGTGAGAGGCCGCGTGCGAACGCCCGACAGTCTTTTGCTCGGGCCACCGCTAGCCAGGTCGATAGATGTCGATGTCCTCTAGGGCGGTCGTCGGTGTGTTCCTCCTCGTCGTCTCTGTGTTCGCTCCTGCCGTGGGCGTGGTCGGGGCGGTCCCCGACGCTCGACTCACGGTCTCCGACGTGACCGTCACGCCCGGAACGCCCGTGACCGGTGCGCCGGTGACCGTGACGGTGACGGTCTCGAACGGTGGGGGGAGCCCCAGCGCCGTCGAGGTCAGCGAGGTCCGCCTCGTCGACGACGGCGACGTCATCGCCCGCAGCAACGACCCGGGAGCGCTCTCGGCCGGCGGTACGCTCTCGGTCCCGCTCACGACCCGGTTCGCCGACGCCGGCCAGCGCGACCTCGCGATCCAGGTTATCGGGAGCGACGAGGGGAACGAGCGCGTCGAGGCGACCCGTCCGCTCTCGCTGGTCGTGGAGTCCGCAGCGCCGCTCGTCGAACTCAACGTCACGGAACTCGTCGCGGGGACCGAGACCGACGTCGGCGTGACGGTCTCGAACCCCACGACGGACACCCTGCGGAACGTCGTCGTCTCGCTGTCGACCCCGAACGGCGAGGCGGTCGTCGCGCGGCGGACGGTCGCGTCGCTCGACGCCGGCGCGGGGGAGGGGCTCAACTTCTCCGTCCGCGCGGCGCGAGCCGGTGACTCGTCGCTTCGCGTCGACGTCGACTACACGACCGCAAGCGGCACGCGCGCGACGGAGACGTACGAACACCCCGTCGCGGTCGACCCGCTCGAAGACGACGTGGGGGTCCGCGTCACGACCGTGCCCCCGGAGGAAGACGGGGGTCAACAGCCCGCAGCGGGCCAGTTGGGCGTGCTGCTCGGCGGCGGAGCCGGGGCCGGCGGCGACACCACCCGCGACCAGGACGGCGAGGAGGCCGCCGCGCGCGTCTCGGTGACCGTCACCAACTTCGGGAACGCCCCCATCTCGCGCATCGTCGCGACGCCGCGAGTCGGCAGCGGAGACGGGGAGACGGCGCTCGCCCGCGTGGGCGTCCCCGGGCCGCTCGCCCCCGGCGAGGAGGCGACGGTGACCGTGCCGCTCGAACGCGCGCCCGGCGGCGACCTCCGGGTCGACGTGAGCTACGACGTCGGTGCCGACTCGTCGACCGCGACGGGCCGGTTCGACTTCCGCCCGCGAACGGGTGAGGTGCGGCTCACCGGCGTCGACCTCGTCCTCGAGGACGGCGTCCTCAGCGTGTCGGGCAACGCTGGCAACGTGGGTCGCGGAAGTGTCACGGGGCTCGTCGTCGCTGTCGGCGAGGCACCGGGCGTCACGCCGGCGTACCCCCAGCGGGACTACTTCGTCGGGACCATCGAGGGGAGCGAGTTCGCCCCCTTCGAGTTGACCGCCCGCGTCGACGCGAACGCCACGTCGGTCCCGGTCGTCGTGACGTACACCGTCGACGGCGACACCCGCGAGGAGCGGGTCGAACTCCCGTTGTCGGGCGTCGAGCGCGACGGCCAGCCCGACCGAAGCGCCCCGCTCTCGCTGTGGCTGGGCGTCGTCGGCGTGGCAGTCACCGCTGCAGCCGTCGTCGTGGTCCGAACGCGATGAGCGAGCCAGCCCCGCCGCTCGAACTCGTCGGCGTCACCAAACGCTACGAGAACGGCGGTGAAATCGTCGAGGCGCTCGTCGACGTCGACCTCTCGATCGAAGCGGGGGAGTTCCTCGCCGTCGTCGGCCCCTCCGGCTCCGGGAAGTCGACGATGCTGAACGTGCTCGGGTTGCTGGACGCCCCCTCCGAGGGGGTCGTCCGCCTCCACGGACGGGACGTCACGACGCTCTCCGACGTGGAACTCACCGACGCCAGGCGGACGGCCATCGGCTTCGTCTTCCAGGACTTTCACCTCGTGCCGACGCTGACCGCCGCCGAGAACGTCGAACTCCCGACGCTGTTCGCACGAGACCCCGAGGGCATGACCCGCGCGCGGGACCTCCTCGAACGGGTCGACCTCGGCGGCCGCCTCGACCACCGCCCCAAGCAGTTGAGTGGCGGCCAACAGCAGCGGGTCGCCATCGCCCGCGCGCTCGTCAACGAGCCGGCGGTGGTCCTCGCGGACGAGCCCACCGGCAACCTCGACCGCGAGACCGGCCGGGCCGTGCTGGAGGAACTCCGAGGCATCTGTGACGAGGGGGTCGCCGTCGTCGCCGTGACGCACGACCCGCTCGTCACCGAGTACACCGACCGGGTGGTCGAACTCGTCGACGGACACCTCCGGGAGGTCGCCTCGGGTGAGCGGACCGTCGCCGGCACCAGTCAGGCGGACGTCGGCGGAACCGTCGCCGACGGCGAGACGGGAGGCGAGTCGTGAGCCGCCTCGCCGCGCTCGAACGCCGGTTCCCCGCGCTCCTCTTGGCGCGGCGGAACCTCGCGCGGACCCGTCTCCGCTCCGGCCTGGCGGCGCTCGGCATCCTCATCGGCGTCTTCGCCGTCGCCACCCTGGGGGTGTTCGGGACGGTCCTCGAACTCTCGGCGACGAACGAACTCGGCGGCATCGGCAACCAGGTCATCGTGAGCCCGAACGCCGACTCCGGGCTGGAGACGCTCACGGCGCGCGACGTCCAGTCCGTCGAACGCATCGCCGAGGGGCGAGGGGCGGTCGTCCCGCTCAAGACGGACGGGGCGGTGGTCACGAGCGGGAGCGACAGGAGCTTCGCCCAGCTGTACGGGATGAGTCGCCCCCGCGCGCTGTTCGAAGCCGAGGCGGGGACGCTCCCCGAGACCCACCGGCAAGGGGCCATCGTCGGGCGGGAGGTGGCCGCGCGACTGAACCTCCAGGTCGGGTCCGTGCTCGAGATCGAGTCCAACCGCTACCGCGTGGTAGCCGTCCTCGCGGAGTCAGACAGCATCTCGCCCATCCGCCCGGACAACGCGGTCGTCCTCCCGCCGGACGTGTTCGTCCAGTCGACGTTCGACCAGGTGGTCGTCCAGGCCGACTCGGGGGCCGACGCGCAGTTCGTCGCGAGCGAGGTCGAAGCGCGGTTGAACGCCCGCGAACGGCGGGTGTCGGTCTTCGAACTCGGGAGCGTCCTCGACCGCATCAACGAGTTCTTCGCGTTGCTCAACGGCTTTCTCATCGGCCTCGCGGCCGTCTCGCTCATCGTCGCGGGCGTGAGCATCTTCAACGTGATGCTGATGAGCGTCAACGAGCGCCGCGCGGAGATCGGTGTCCTCCGGGCGGTGGGCGTCCACAAGCGCGAGGTGTTGTCGATGCTCGTCGTCGAGGCCGGGTTGCTGGGCGTCGCCGGCGGCTTCCTGGGCGTGGCGGCGAGCGCGCTCGTCACGCTCGCCCTCTGGGCGTTCGTCGAACAGATCGCGCTGAACGTGATCCTCGTCCCGCGCAACGCGCTCACGCTCGTGGGCGCGTTCGCCTTCGGCGTCCTGGTGAGCCTCGCATCGGGCGCGTACCCCGCCTGGAAGGCGGCGTCGGAGCGGCCGGTCGACGCGCTGCGCTCCTGACGAGCTGTGTGTAGCGGTCGTGTTAACTTTGGCATCGATTCGACCAGACGGCGAAGGCTTTGAGCCACGAATCCACGGTCGGCAACCGTGCGTTCGAGAACGTATTTGAAAACGAAGAGGTTCGTCGTTTTACCTCACGAAAGACACGTTCGACACTGTTCCGATTTCCATGGCGGCTCACGCGAAATCGGAGGCCGAGTCGGTCAAGTGCAGCTTTGAGATGAGCCGCATCATCGATCAAAAACGTGGTGTCTGAGAGCTGCTGTTTCTCACGGAGTTCACGAAGAAACAGAACGGTGAGTTGCGTTGTACGCGTCTGAAAGAGACGTACGTGAAGGAATTGGTTCGTTTCGGCGTCGACCGCAGCGTACAGCCAGTGGCGCTGGCCGTTGACGCGAATCACCGTTTCGTCAACCGCAATCTGATTCGGACTCACATCGCAGTCGGGCTGTAGATCAGCTTTCCGCACCCAGTCGTGAATCGCGGTTCGACTTCGCTTGACACCCAACCTCTCAAGATATTGTTTTGTATTCGAGAGCGATAGACCAGCAAGATAGAGTTGAATACCCACTTGAATCGCGAACTCGGGTGTCCGCTGTCGCTCCACAAATTCCAAGTCAATCCACTCAGTAGGTTCACTGAGGCGGTTGGTTTCGGGCATAGAACATTCGAACATCAACCGCCTCATCCCTAACTTAACACGGCCGTGTGTAGCGGTCGTGTTAACTTTGGCGTCGATTCCACCAGACGGCAAAGGCGTTGAGCCACGACTCCGCGGTCGGCAGTCGTGTGTTTGAGAACGTATTTGAGAACGAAGAAGTTCGTCGTTTTATCTCACGAAAGATACGTTCGACGCTGTTGCGATTTCCATGGCGGTTCA